>JAFXEJ010000066.1 GCA_017513795.1 Ruminococcus sp. | reverse complement strand
TCATGATATACAGTATATGCAGGGATACAGCGTGTTACCTTGATTTCCACCGACGACGGGAACTTCTTCTTCACCGACGCTGTTTCAACGTACAGCAGTTCATCAAGAATCTGCTTTTCGCTCTTTTCCGTATCAAGTCTCAGGAGGTTATCGCCCTTTTTAATGCCTGCCGCCGCAACGATTTCCTCAGCGGAGTACATATCCGATTCTCCTGAGACTCTTATTTCACTCAGATTGAATAAAAATGTATAGCAGAAAGTTATTCCGACCGTAAGCACGATCAGAGCAACTGCCAGCCCGTAGAGGTTCATCCAGCGGCCACGCCGTCTTGTACGCTTTCGGCTGTTGTTCCTCTCGACGCTTGTTTTCTCGACATCCTTCATATTATCTCCATCTGCCGTCAGCTGCGGACGATATCTCCGCCCAGCTTTCTGACTGCTTCTTCTATTTTTTCGTATCCCCTGTCTATGTGGCAGATACGGCTTATCTCCGATTTTCCCTCTGCGGAAAGCGCCGCTGCGACCATGGCTGCTCCGCCCCGAAGGTCTGTAGCTTCAACCGATGCACCGCTTAGCGTGGGCACTCCCTTGATTATCGCTGCCTTTCCGAGAACCTGTATATCCGCCCCCATTTTCACAAGAGCGTCTGTGTGACGGTATCGGCAGTGGAAAATATTCTCCTCGAACACGCTTGTGCCCTCCGCCGTTATCAGTGCCGCCATCAGCACCGCCTGAGCGTCCGTCGGAAATCCCGGATGCGGCATGGTTCTTATTCTGTCCCTTACCGCCCTCAGACGTGAACCGCTTCTCAGATATATCCTGTCGTCCCGTGTATAAATCGTACAGCCGGTCTGCTCCAGAACGGACAGAAACGGCTCCATTTCAGCAACACAGGCGTTAGTAAGTATAATTTCTCCTCTTGTTGCGGCTGTCATTGAAAGATACGTCGCACCGGCGATTCTGTCCGCCATGATACGGTATTCACAGCCGTGAAGTCTCTTTTTGCCTTTTATCACGATACGGCTTTCACCGTCGCCCGAGATATCAGCACCGCATGCCCTGAGAAATCCACATAAATCGCAGATTTCAGGCTCTCTTGCCGCATTGTTTATGACAGTTTCTCCGTCGGCGGTAACTGCGCACAGAATGATATTCTCCGTTGCGCCGACAGACGGGAACGAAAGTGATATCCTTGCTCCCTTTGCGCTTCCGGAAACGGCTCTGCAAACTATCTTTCCGCCGCTTTCCCTGATATCAACACCCATTTTCCTCAGTGCGGCAAGGTGCATATCTATCGGACGAGGCCCAAGCTCGCATCCTCCGGGAATGCTTACGGTACATTCACCCGTACTTCCCAGCATTGCGCCCATGAAAATTATCGACGAGCGCATTTCACGCATGAGAGCTTCAGAAATTACCGTTCCGCTTATCACCGAGGAGTCAATTGTAACTGTATTCTCCGAAAAATTGCATCTGCATCCCACGCAGTTGAGTATTCTTGCGGCGGAGTAGACATCGGTCAGACGAGGACAGTTGCTTAGAGTACAGCTGTCTCTGCAAAGCAGTGATGCCGCCATTATCGGCAGTGCGCTGTTTTTGCTTCCCTGAAGTACAAGCTCGCCCCTCAGACGTCTGCCGCCGTTTATTATAAGTTTCTGCATTATACCACCTCACAACATTTTTGTATATTATGTTGCGGGCGGATTGTTTGTTACTTTGTGTTCTTTTTTGCGAGAAGCTTCTCCACAACGGCGAGGATACGCTCGTTTGTGTCCCTGAGGTGAAGCTTCGCTGCGCATTCCGACATAATCTCAACCGTGTCGGGCGAATTATAAAGCCTTTCTATCTCGGAAATCATCTTTTCATTGGTGACATCCTTCTGCTCTGTTACGACAGCTGCTCCAGCCTTGCCGAGAACCATTGCGTTGTGGTACTGGTGATTTCCGGCAACGATAGGCGACGGAATGAGGATAGAAGCCTTTCCGGCTGCCTGAAGCTCCGCAAGAGTGGACGCTCCTGAACGGCATATCACAAGGTCTGCCGCCGCAAGACATACATCCATGTCATTTATGTACTCAGTTATACGCAGACGGTTGCTTTTCAGCGGAATTCCAGCCGCTTTCATTGCCTGCGGGAATGTATCCTTTCCCATGCCGCCGTAACCATGAATGTGATTGATTTTCAGTCCCTTGCCTGTATGCCACTTCACGACCTCTGTCATGGTATCATTTATACAGCCGGCACCGAGACTTCCGCCGAAGGAAAGTATCGTGAAGCTGTCGTCAAAGCCGAGCTTCTTTCTTGCTTCAGCCTTGCTTATCATGTTGATGCTGCTTCTTACGGGAAGTCCCGTAACGCTGTGCTCGAACTTGCTTTTGTCCATGAAATCAAGCGCTTCCTTAACCGTCAGCATAACGTAGTCAACTTCCTTTGAAAGAAGTCTGTTAGTTACTCCGGGATAGGCATTCTGCTCATGAATAGCAGTCGGGATTCCCATTTTAGCCGCCTTTCTTATCACCGGACCGGCAGCATATCCGCCCGTACCTATGGCGATATCAGGCGAAAATCCCTTGATTATCTCCTTTGCTCTCTTTCCGGAGGTCACAAGATAGGCAACAGCCTTTGCGTTTCTGCCGATATTTTCAAGCGAGATTTTTCTCTGAAATCCGGCAACCTTTATTGTTTCAAGCCTGTATCCGGCTTTCGGAACAAGCGTAGCTTCCATACCGTTGGGAGTTCCGGCAAAAAGGAACTCTGCTTCGGGATATTTTCCCTTTATGATATCTGCAATGGCGAGTCCGGGATTGATGTGTCCTCCCGTACCGCCGCAGGCTATTAATACCTTCATATCTTTATCACCTTTCTTTGTTCACGCTCCGTTATGCCGGAGTCTTTCCGCTTCCGTGAGTCTTTTTCGTTTTTGAAGCAGATTTTTTCTTTTTCGTTTTGTGTTCATCGGGATAATATCTCTGCTGCGATATATTCAGCATAATGCCCATTTCGGCAAGCTGCATTATCAGAGCAGTTCCGCCGTAGCTGAAAAACGGCAGACTGATTCCCGTATTTGGTATAAGATTGCTTACAACTGCCAGATTCAGAATTGTCTGGATTCCTATCTGCGTTGTGATTCCGACTGCAATGAGCATTCCGAAACGGTCCTTGCAGCGGACTGCTATTGAAAATCCCTCGATAACAAGAAGGAAGAATACAAGGATTATCGCAAGTGCGCCGACAAATCCGAGTTCCTCACAGACGATAGGAAAAACGAAGTCGTTCTTTGTTTCGGGGAGGTAGAGATACTTCTGACGTGAATTTCCAAGTCCCAGACCGAAAAGTCCGCCTGAGCCAATGGCGATAATGGAGTTAGCTGTCTGCCATGTATCGTTGAGGACATCCGCAAAGGGATTCTGCCATGACTTGATTCTGACTGCAACGTAGCTTCCCGGCGTATTTGCCTGTACTACGATGATTATGACAGCTATCGCAAGGACTGACGCTCCGAGTATAAGGAACTGCTTTCTGTTCGCACCGCCGCAGAGTATCATGGCAACGGAAATCGTTGCAACAAGGATGATACCGGACAGATGAGGCTCCAGAAAGAGCAGAAAAGCATAAACTCCCATGAGGAGCGCATATTTGACGATTCCCACACGGAAATCGTTCATTTTCTTGCCGTCATGCTCCATGCTGTAGGCAAAGAATATGATTATCGCAAGCTTGGCGACCTCGGACGGCTGAAAGCTCAGCGATGCTCCGAGTGAAAGCCATCTTTTTGCGCCCATAGTACCGCCTTCGTCGCTTCCTATGAACAGTACGACAACGAGCAGCAATGCGCCGAGAACATAGAGAAGTCCGGCGATATTGAATTTTTTAAGTACGGGCAGCTTGATATTTTTCAGATTGTGGTAGTCCATTTTCATGAAGAAAAGCAGAGCCACAAAACCGATAACTGCGTTTTTCGCCTGATTCTTCGCATAGAAAAGACCATCGCCGTCGTGCTCGCTGTAAGCCCATGCATAGCTTGCGGAGGACATCATTACGATTCCGACTACAAGCAGTATCATAACGTAGGCAAAGAACGAAAGGCTGAGATCGCTGTTTCTTCCCTCGCCTACAAAGGTTTTCCAAAGCTGCTGGAAGGTCGTATTCTTCTTTTTCTTTCCTGACGACGCCATTCCGCTTCTCCTTTCTTTCTCCGTAAGCCGGAGCATTTATCACAGTAAGGTTATTATTCCCAGAACTCCGAAAATAATGCTTGTCAGTGTGAATGTTATTACTATCTTGTATTCGCTGAAGCCGCTCATTTCAAAGTGGTGATGGATAGGCGTCATCTTGAAGATACGCTTGCCCTCGCCTGTCTTTTTCTTTGTGTATTTGAAGTATGATACCTGAATCACAACGGACAGCGCCTCGATGATATACACAAGTGCCACGAGGAAAAGCAGCAGATGCTTGTGAAGAACAAGTCCTGTGCCGGTAACTGCCGCTCCGAGGAACATCGAGCCTGTATCTCCCATGAAGCACTTCGCCGGATTGAGATTCCAGATAAGGAAGCCGAGACATCCGCCGGCAAGAGCCATTGTAAAGAGTGAAAGCTCTGATTCCTTGAGAATAGAACAGCATACAGTGAACACCAGCATTACCGCAAATGTAACTGAACCGCACAGACCGTCAACGCCGTCAGTGAGGTTTACTGCGTTGGTGAGGTAGATTATCACCGGTATCATGATGATGTAGTAAAATATTCCCAGAGAGGGAGATTCCCAGAAGCCGAGGTCGATTCTTGTCGAGCCGTCACCGAATTTATTCAGTGCAACAAGAAAGCCCACGGAAAATACCGTCTGGAGAGCTATTTTCTGCATTGCACTCAGACCGTCGTTGTGCTTTCTTGCAACCTTTGTGAAGTCGTCAATGAAGCCGATAAGTCCGAAAAGCACGGCAAATACGACAACGCTGAGCATCCGGAAGAATGCATCCTGAACTTCCTGAGAAGTAACGTCGATTCCGCCTCTGAGTCTGTATATCCAGTAGCCTATCATGGAAACTGCTACTGAAGCGATTATGAACATGAATCCGCCCATTGTCGGAGTTCCCTGCTTGCTTGCATGCCACTGAGGACCGTCCTCTGTTTTTATCGGCTGTCCGAATTTTATACGTCTGAGAAAGGGTACAAGGAAAATTCCCGATACGCCGGCAACAACGAATGACAGCAGTGTTACTGAAAGATTTATTATCCAATAAGACATTTACATGATTCCTTCCTTATTTCTGATTGCGCAGAGCCTCAAGTCCCTCACGGACTATCTCACGTTCATCGAAATGTATCTTTTCCATTCCGGCAAGAACCTGATAATCCTCGTGTCCCTTGCCTGCAAGAACTATTATATCATCTTTTTCCGCAATTTTCAAGCCATGGAAGATAGCTTCTTTTCTGTCGGTCACAATATCGTATGGAATATCGCTTCC
Source organism: Ruminococcus sp. (assembly GCA_017513795.1). Lineage (GTDB taxonomy): Bacteria > Bacillota > Clostridia > Oscillospirales > Ruminococcaceae > Ruminococcus. The sequence goes on along the minus strand of JAFXEJ010000066.1, from coordinate 16,644 downwards.
GTCAAGCCCTTTTATGATATCGCTGATGATAGCTTCGGGGTCTTCATTTCGTGGATTATCGGATGTTATTATCAGTCTGTCTGCATGCTTTGCCGCAGCCGCAGCCATCTTCGGACGCTTAGCTGCATCACGGTTTCCGCCGCATCCGAAAAGGCAGATAAGTCTGTTTTTCGTGTATTCCCTCACGCTTCGGAGAATATTCTCAACAGCGTCGGGAGTATGTGCATAGTCGCAGATAACGGTGAAATCCGTATCAGTCGGGATGACCTCGCATCTTCCCTTTACGCCGACGCACGTTTCAACGGCAGAAATAATATCGCCGATATCAAGCCCTGTTTTAAGGCACACAGCCATTGCGGCAGTAAGGTTGGATACGTTGAAGGCTCCGGGCATGCGTGATTTTACAAGGTGCGACTTCTGACCGTCACAGAACCAGAAGCTTGAACCGCTTGCCTTTATCTTGATTCCGTCAGCATAGAAATCTTCTGCCGATTTTACGCTGAATTTCAGCTTATCGCATGAAATTTCACCGAAAAGACGTGCTCCGTACTCATCATCGGCATTGATTATCGCCGTATCACAGATATCAAAGAGCATCTTCTTAGCCTGATAGTAGCTTTCCATGTCCTTGTGGTAATCAAGGTGATCCTGCGTGAGGTTAGTGAAAACAGCAATGTCAAAGTGTGAGCTGCCTATTCTGTTCTGGACAAGTCCGAAGGAGCTTACTTCCATAACGACATATTCGCAGTTCTCGTCTGCCATGCGGCGGAGCAGAGCCATAAAGTCGTATGCAAGCGGAGTTGTATTCTCGGTGTGGAGAACCTCATCGCCTATCTCGTTGCAGATAGTTCCCACAAGACCTGTCTTGTGACCGTTTGCCATGAGGATATACTTTATCACGCTTGTGATAGTTGTTTTTCCGTTTGTGCCGGTAACGCCGATCATTTTCAGTTCACGTTCCGGATGACCGAACCACGCAGCACAGAGCTTTCCGTAAAGCTCACGGGAATTTTCCGTGATTATCTGCCTGTCGCCAAGTCCGAGATCACGCTCGCACACTACGGCTGCTGCGCCTTTTTCAAGCATTTCTGCGGCGGCGTCGTGACCGTCGAAGCTTCCGCCCTTTACGCATACAAAGAGCGACCCCTCCGTCACCTTTCTTGTATCATCAGTCAGCGAGGATATTTCAATATCCCCAATGTTTGTCTGCGCATTATTTTCAAGAAGCTCACAAAGTTTCATGAATATCCTCCTTTTGATATTAGTCTCCGCTCTCGTAGACGGTGAATTCGAGTTCAACAGTCGTTCCGACCTTGACCTCCGTTCCCGGCGGAATTGACTGTCCGCTGACGACTGCCTCAGAGCGCATTGCTCCTCGTGCGACGTAGTTCAGCTGACAGTATGTAAGCTGTTCGTTTGCCCAGTCGAGGTATCCTCCCGTAAGATCGGGAACAGTCGTGTAATCTGCGGTGTGGCTCTGCTCTGTGTAAAGGTAAACACAGCCGTTCTTTGCAACAGCAGTTCCCGTCTGCGGAGACTGCGCCACAACCTCGATTCCGTTGCCGATGACCTCATACTTCATTCCGAGACCTTCAAGAGTCTTTTTAGCGTCGTCGAGAGAACCCTCAAGCAGAGGAATCTTGACGTCAAGATTCTGAAGTTCATCGTCGCTGTATTCGGGGCTTATTCCAAGATAAGGAAGAACATCGGTGAGAATATCTCTTGCTGTCGGAACAGCAACGACGCTTCCGTAATAACCATTGTTTGTCTTGTCGGGCATATCAGCCATAACAAGAAGAACTATTTCCGGATCATCAGCAGGTGTGAAGCATACATACGAAGCCGCATACTCCTGAATCTCCTTATTTTCGCCCTGTTCAGTGATTTCTTCATCCGAACTGGTGACACTGAGTCGCTGGGCAGTACCTGATTTTCCGCCGATCTTATAACCCTTGATAGAAACGTTTCCGCCGTTGTTATCTTCAACAACATGGAAAAGAGCGTCTCTCATCTTTGCGGAAGTTTCCTCTGAAATTACCTGACGGCGCACTGTTCTCTCGTTCTGAACGACAATGTTTCCGTTCTCGTCAACAATCTTGTCAACAACATACGGCTGGAGCAGATATCCGCCGTTTATAACGGCACAGTACGATGTTATCATCTCAATGGGAGTAACAGTTTCGCCCTGTCCGAATGAGAAAACCGCCAGATCGACATGGTTCATATCTTCGGCATACTTGATAACGCCTCTGCTTTCCGCCGGAAGATCAATGCCTGTTTTCTGGTCGAAGCCGAATGCTTCAAGGTAGTAGGAGAACTTTTCAATGCCAAGACGTCTGCCTATTTCCATGAAGGCAGGGTTGCACGATTTCGTCAGAGCTGTCTGATAATTGATAGTTCCGTGACCGGCAGTATCATGACAGTGAATGGGTGCAGCGTGACCTTCAAGCTTTACCGAACCTGAACAGTAGAATTTATCTTTCACGGTGTCGATGAGATTTTCCTCAAAAGCCGCCGCACTTGTGATTACCTTGAATACAGAACCAGGTTCGTATATATCGGTGATATTCTTGTTTTTCCACTGATTTTCCCGTTCAGCGGCAAGCATTGAATCAGCCTTTGCTTCGTTCTTCTGTGCCTTTATTTCGGCTTCCTTTGCCTCGTCTATCTTGTAGGGATTGTTCAGGTCAAAGTTCGGATACTGCGCCATTCCGTAGATCTCGCCCGTTTTTGCGTTCATGAGGATAGCGCATCCCTTGTTCTTTACCTTGTGCTCCTCGACCATTTCCTGTAAGTGCTGTTCGAGGTAGTACTGGATTTTCATATCTATGGTAAGATACACATCATCGCCGTTTTTGGCGTCGTATGTCTTTGAATAGCGGTAGGGAAGCTCATTTCCGTTGGAATCCTTGGCGGAGATAGTTCTGCCGTCAATGCCGGAGAGGTAGTCATCGTAGTAGGCCTCAATGCCGTAGATACCGTTTCCGTCAGCAGTAGTGAAGCCTATAACGGGAGCCGCAAGCTCTGACTGCGGGTAGTATCTCTTTGTATCCTCCTCAACGGCAAGCGAAATGAAGCCGTACTTATTGAAGAAGCTGAGAACTTCATCGGCAACAGGCTTTTCGACCTGATCCTGAAGTACGCTGTACTGAGTATCCTCTGCCATAGCCTTGCGAACCTTTTCCGGCTCTATTGCGAGCTTTTCCGCAAGAAAAGCAACTGTCTGCTCAGTGAAAGCAAGTGATGATTCCGGCAGAGCATTCTTTTCAACGCCGTTTTCATCGTATTCCGGCTTGTAGTCGCCGTTTTTCTTATCCTTGTTGCGCTTGTCGATGCGCTTCTGAAGACCTTCAAGCTCCGTCTTGAACATCGAGGGATCGAGATAGACCTTATACACTGTCGCACTCTTGGCAAGAGCATTTCCGTTTGAATCGTAGATAGTACCTCTGTGGGCGGATATCGTTATCGAGCCGAAATGCTGACTGTTAGCCATTGCCTGATATTTCTTGTTGTTCACGACTGATATCTTGAAGAAATTTATTGAAATAAGAGCGAACAGAACAAAGAATACCGCCGTCATAACGAACTTTGTCCTGAATCTCATTGAATTCGTCGGATTATAATTTGCCATAATAGCCTCCTGCTTTTACGCACATAATAGAATAAGGCAGGGTAAAATAATTCGCCCCGCCTCTGAACATCGTATTTGAATGATGTCCTTTTCATCTGATACGACGAAGGATTTATCGCTGTTCAAGCGCAGAATCCACCTCCCGGACGCCTTTTATCCGGGAGGGCGATTCCTTATTCCGACCACTCGCTGTATCTCCGTGTCCTACATATAACCCCGGCATTTCTGCCGATAGTATCATTAATTAAGTACGGGCAGTCTTTTTATTATTTATATTTGTACTACCCTTTGAAATATTCCGCACATTTCTCAAAAAAATCTCCGACCTTGTCGAAAAATGATTTTTTCTGTTCCGGAATAATTACCACGTCACCTGTCTGTATTTTAATGAATTCGATCTGCGAAGGGTCAATCTTCTGCATACCGAGAACATTTTCTGCATATTCTTCGACGTTTTTTACAGACATTCTGCTTTCAAGCTCTGACTGTAGTCTTACATTTTCGGCTTCTGTCAGCTCCAGCTTGTCATTGAGAGAAGCAACCTTATTATACATGGTATTTCTTCTGTCAAGGGAGTAGATAACCGAGCCGAGAAGTGCCACAGCGAGTAATGACAAAAAAACTATCCTGATTACCGAGCCTTTTCTTGCCTCGATGCGTCTGTGAGTGACAACGGGTTTTGCTTCTTTTTCCGTTTCCTGATCTGACTCCGGAGGTTCCGGAACAGACGCTTCACCACTGAAAGAATCCGGTTCACCGGAAAGGTCGTAGCTGTAGTCATAGCTGTAATCGTCGTCAAATAAAAATGCGAAATTATCAGCCATCAGCTTCGGCACTCCTTTCTATTACTCTGAGCTTTGCGCTTCTGCTTCTGTTGTTGTTTTCCAGTTCTTTTTCATCTGCCTCTATAGGCTTTCTGTTCACAAGAATTCCCTGCGGCTTGCGTCCGCATACACACTGGGGAAAATCCGGAGGACATATACAGCCCTTGCACCATCCTGCGAATCTCTGCTTGACGAGTCTGTCCTCAAGTGAGTGGAAGGTTATAACTGCAAGTCTGCCTCCTGCCTTTAAGCTTGCGAATGCGCTGTCGAGTCCTTGTGAAAGATGCTCAAACTCGCCGTTTACAGCGATTCTTATTGCCTGAAAGGTCTTTTTGCATGGATTTTTTTCACGTCTTGCCTTCTGAGGAACGCTGAGCCTTATCAGGTCTGCGAGCTGTGACGTCGTTTCTACCGGACGGACAGCACGTTCCTTCACGATATTTGCTGCAATACGGCGTGAGAATTTTTCCTCGCCGTACTCAAAGATTATCCTTGCCAGCTCCTGCTCGGAATATGTATTAACGATATCCGCAGCACTTATCCCCTCTTTGCTCATGCGCATATCAAGGGGAGCGTCAAGGTGATAGGAGAAGCCTCTGCTTCCCTCGTCGAGCTGATAGGACGACACGCCGAGATCCATAAGGATACCGTCAACGGCGTCGATTCTAAGCTCATCGAGCACCTCACGCAGCTGTGAGTAATTACTGTGAATGACCTGTGCGTTGCTGAAGCCTTCAAGCCTTTTTGAGGCAGCGGCTATTGCATCGGGGTCACGGTCAAGTGAGATAAGCCTTCCCTTTTCGCCAAGGCGGGACGCTATAAGAAACGAATGACCTCCGCCGCCGGCTGTACCGTCGATATAGATGCCATCCGGCTTGATATCAAGCCCTTCCATGCATTCTGCCGCAAGCACGGGAACATGGGTAAATTCCATTTTTCCTTACTCCTTTTTATCCGGGCCTGCAGTATCTCTAAGCACACCGTTTTTTTACGGGCCTGCCTGTAAGCTCACCGGATGTTATAAATCTTATCAAAGGACGAGGTCTGCCAGCACATCTGAGATGTCTTCTATCTTCAGATTGCTGCTGAATTCCTCCCACTTTGCCCTGTTCCATATTTCAGCCCTGTTTTCAGAGCCGATAACAACAACGTCATCCTCAACACCTATACCCGCATGATCTCTGAGAGTCTGGGTAATAAGGATTCTTCCCTGCTTGTCCGGCACCTGTTTATCGGCGCAGGAGAGCAGCAGACGGCGGACATCGCTGCCGGCCTTGCCCTTAATGGAAAAGAGCTTGCTTCTGTACACCTGAAATTCCTCAGGGGAATAAACGGCGATATAGTGATCGTCATGACCGGCACAGAGATAGAACTCCGGACCGAGAATTTCACGAAGCTTTGTCGGGAAGCTCATACGACCCTTCTGATCAATACTGGGATAATAAGTACCGCACAGCGGATCTGACATGACCTTCGCCTCACTTTCGTCCGAAATCTGACGTGGGAGATTTTACCAAATTTTGGTTTTGATTCCCACTCAATCACCATTTTTCACCACATAAATATTATAACTCTTTACAGAACATTTTACAAGATGTATTTTTGCACAATGCTGAACATTATTCAATTGTGATTTTTGGCGATTTCAAACAAAACAGTTCCATAATGCATAATTACGCATTACATAATTACGCATTACTATAGCAAACGACAAAATCTTTTGGCGTTTGCTATTTGCCGATCCGCACGGAGCAAACTTTAGTTTGCGGATGTGCGAGGCACTTTAAATCATTAATTATAGTGAATGTCAAATTATATTTGACGTTCACTATAATTATAAAGGGCGGCAATGAATGCCGCCCCTTGTTCATTTGCTGGATGATGACGGTTCTGTACCGCTGATTTCCTTAGTCTCCGGTTCTGCAGCAGTTTCGGATGTCGCCGGCTCCTCAGTAGAAGGCTCTGTGACATCTCCGGAAGTTGTCGGTTCTTCGGTAGTTCCCGTAGTTCCCTCAGAAGGTTCTTCTGTGGGATCCTGTGTTGTACCCTCGGCAGTTCCCTCCTCCGGCTCCTCTGTGGGATCTTCGGTAGGAATCTGTATATCCGGCAGAATTCCCGATACCGGAACATCCGGCATTTCAACATCGGGCATCGGAGCCTCGCCGAGAAGTCCGCCTTCCTCGTCCTCCGGCGGAGTATAGAACAGGTCGAACTTGCATGATTTCAGTCCCATTGCAAGCGAGAAAGCATATCCCTTGACATACTTCTGACCATCAATAAGAACATCGGTTATATAGCCTGTATCCTGTGAATATACCGGCTGGATCCAGTTTGACGGATCGTCAGAAAGTTCGAGTCCGTATGCGGCTTCGATCTTGCTTTTCATCAGTCTGGAGCTGATATGCGTCACCGTTCCGAAATGCGGATCGTATGCGCCGTCGTAATCACTCGGAACGCACGTCAGATATGGAAGATCCTGATAGAATATCTCATAGCAGTGAGCCGTGCAGCCGCCGCTTGAAGCGTAGAACATCGTCAGAGCGTAATCTCCGTCGTAGAAAAGCGCTTCGCCGAGAACCTCAGCGCATGCGTCGATAACTATCTGCGGAGGATCAGCCTTCGGACGAAGATCGTTGGAGTCATCGCCGTTATATTTAATATATGTATAGACAGCTACAGCCTGAGCCTTTATCGCTTCGTAAGCCATAGTTCCGCCGACCTCGTTGTACACGATCTGCGAAACAAGATCGAGAGTATCCTCGCCGTAGGGCTGGTGACGGACAGTAAGCTCCTCATAATCGGTAAGACCGGTATTCATCAGGAAAGTTCCCGGATAGTAGTGGAACAGGATATCCTGATATGTCCAGCCGCTGTAGGATGCGTAGAAATTCGCACCATTCTGGCTCATTCCGACGCCGTGTCCCCAGCCGTATGTTACAAATGTGAAATCTCCCGGCTGTCCTTCAGCGTGAACGCCCTGTGCAGGCGGAATTTCACCTACCGGCTTTCCGGAAAGATAAAGCTCGACAGCAGTCGGTTCAGCGTCACTTCCCTTTCGTGTAAGCGACGGAGAAAGCTTCTTTATTTTGCGGCGTCTTTCGGTCATAGCCGCAACGTCCTCCTCAGTAAGGGGATCGCCGTCCTCTGATGCAGTTTTTACTCCGACAGTCGCCAGCATTTCAGGAGTTGTCTCCTCATAGCTGACAAGCGACAGACTTGTATCGTAGGCGGAAATATCAGCCTTTGTCCAGTTTATTTCCTCTGCCGGAGCCTCCGCAGCGTTTTCCGCCGGAATTTCCGCAGTTCCGGCTGTAGTCGCCTCAGCAGACGAAGTTTCAGAAGAAGCCTCAGAACTGCTCTCAGACGTGCTTATTTCAGCCGTTGTCGTGGATTCCTGACCGGCTGCGTAGCCGATAAGAGAAACTGTTCCCGTCAGAGCGATAAGTCCCGCCATAACAGCGGCAGTACTTTTCAGGGATTGTCTTTTTTTCATAATATCACCTATTTAAGCATCAGGCGATTCTGCCTGTGCCTTGCTTGCGGCTTCAGCTTCTGCCTGTGCCTTGCTTGCAGCTTCTGCTTCTGCCTTGGCTTTCTGTGCGTCAAGCCATTCCTTTGTATGTGCAATGCTCGAAACATCGCTGATTTTTTCGCCTTCTCTGAGACTTCTTGCCACGACGATAAAACGCATATCCGCCTGATCGTTGAAGCATGTTGACATCGTTATAAGCTTGTCGCCGAACTGCACGTCGATTCCCGTATCAAGCAGAGAACCGTCCTTGCAGTTCTTTACATAGGCGTCGAAGTCCTTTTTCGTGTCAAGCTCGCACATATCCCAGTAATTGAAGCCGTCCTCGACATACTCGCCCTTTGTGGGAAGATATGCGAAGATAACATAATCCTTTTTGCCGTATTTTGATTCAAGCTCCAGATAAGAAGCCTTGTCGTAGAAGCCCGGTTCATTGCGGTATCTTCTGAACGAACCGAACATTGTCTCGTTGAGCATATCGTGACCGTGAAGAATAAGATTCTCCGACTGCTCATCAAAGTAGGAGTTCAGAACATTGCGGTAGTCCATGAAAACCGTGCCGGCAAATTCGTAATCCTTATTGAGATTGCGGTAGAGATAGTAGTATATCTCGCCGGCATTTTCTATTCCGTGATACATGTCATTCGCCTGTATTTCGCCGGGATCGAGCAGTATCGGGTTATCTACCGGAGTACCGTCTATCTTCATCCATGCGATATAATCGGCATTGACCTTGCTCATTGCTTTTGCTTTTGGAGTAATTCCATGACTTGACGGAACGTAGTCAACATTTTTCGACCAGTCGTCCGGCAGAACAAACTCCGTTGTCGGCGGCGGTGTCGGAGCTTCCGTGATATCCTGTGATACAGTTACAGTCGGGGTATCGTTTCCGTCCTTGTTTATGTTGAAAACGAGTGCTCCAGCACCTACAGCTGCCGCAGCAGCAACAGCCGCAGCCGTTATCTTTATTTTATTGTTCATGTGAGATCACACTCCTGTGGATGCCTTAGTTTCGGGCTGAGTCGTTGTTGCGGGAGCTGTAGCTGCCGCAGACGCTGTTGTTTCGGACTTCGGCTTTTCCTCCTCATCAGGAGCATTATACGGTACGAAATCCTCCGGATCGTACTTTCCGGATTTTGAGTTGTAGTACATAGTCGGCCACTTGATATTGGGATTCAGCGTACTGTTCTGAGTCCCCTCAAAAGCGTCCTCGCCCTCTCTTACACGGCGAGCCATGATGATAAGACGTCCTCTGTCGCCGAGGTAGGTATCACACGTTGATAGCGTGAGAAGCTGATCGCCGTATTTCACGTCAACGTCGTTTAAGCGGATATTACGTCTTTTAGCTTCGTTTACGAAGTTGTAGAAATCTATTTCGTTCTGGAAATTGAACTTATCCCAGCAGTCGAATTTTGTCTCGCTCTTGTCCTCAGCGTCGAGGATGAAAACTGAGAATATCTTGTAGGTGTAGTGGCTGTAGTTTGAGTTGAGATAAATAACCGGATGATCGCTGTAATAGCTGTCTGTGGTACGGTATTTTATCAGCGAACCGAACATGCTCTCGTCCTTCATTGCATGACCGTAGATAACGAGATTCTGCGAATTACCGTACTTTAAGTGACCTTCCTCGTCCACGTCGTCGAAGTGACAGCGCCAGTCAAGGAAAAGTTCGCCGGCTCTGTTTTCGGCGCCGTTAATCTTCTTGTCGAGGTAAACAAAATTGTCCTCGCCTCTGAGCACAACGTTGTCAACGGGAGTACCATCGATCTTGATATATCCGATAACGTCCTTATTCATATCAAGGAGCTTCTTTGCGCCGGGAAGAAGCGTATAAACAGGCTTTTCCTTGCCCTCCTCGACAGGCTCCATAGAGGGATGCTCCTCACCGGCAGCCGGTTCAGTCGTTTCGTAAGTCCAGTAGAGGTTGCTGACTTCCTCAGTAACCTTTTTGCTCTGCCACAGCTCGAAATAGTAGTCGCCGACGAGATAGCCGCAGACCACGATAGCGATTATCGAGATAAGAAAGACAATTTTGCGTATCACTTCGAGAACGCTGTCGCCCTTCTGCGGAAAAAACCCTAAGAATCGCTGTTTCAAGGTCTTCTTCTTCTTTTTCTTTCTGGGAGTTCCCTCTGCTGATTTTTTTTCTTTTTTCTTCTTTTTTTCATTTTTCTTTTTGCCGGAAACTTCCTCAGCCGCCGCTTCAGTCACGGCTGCCTTTTCTTCAGGGAGAACCTCCGGCTCTGGCTCAGGAACTGCCGCTGGTTCGGGGAGAATTTCCTTCACAGGCTCAGGAACTGCTGCTGGTTCGGGGAGAACCTCTTTCACAGGCTCGGGAACTGCCGCTGATTCGGGAAGAACCTCTTTCACAGGCTGGGAAACTTCCACCGGTTCGGGCGCACGTCTGACAGCTTCCTCACCGAAAATCTCCGCAAGAATGCTTTCAGCTGTATTTCCGCCGGCAGACTTTGGTTCACTCGATTTTTTCTCTAAGATTCGGGTGATATTGCGTTCCCAGTCGGAATCTCCGGAAGCACTGACAGGCTCCGTATGCGGAACTTCCGGCACAATATCATCCGGACGTATTGAATTTTTAATTCTGTTAATTTTATCGGCTCTGCTGAGTCCCTCAGAACCGCCGTGTAACTCGTTCATTCCGGTAATTGCGCCTCCGTAAGTGCATTTTTGATCGTTTCAAATATATGGAAAGCCGCCGCCATGCGTATGCCGGAGCGGCTGTTATCCGTGATTTTGCTGAATGGGAGCTGAGATGCTGTCTGTCTGCCGAAGATATCGAAGCCGGTAAAGACAGTTCCTACCAGTTTTTCGGGAGTTCCGCCGCCTGGACCGGCAATGCCTGTCACAGAAACGCAGATATCAGCTCCGGAAATTTTCTTTAGTCCAGCCGCCATTGCGAGAGCTGTCTCATAGCTGACGACGCCGTAATTCCGCAGAATATCGGGAGAAACACCAAGAAATTCCGTTTTCATCCGCTCCGAATAGGTGCATATTCCAAGCTGAAAAATCTCTGATGCGCCGGCAACTGCGGTTATCAGCTCTGATAAAAGACCGCCCGTACAGCTTTCCGCCGTTGAAATGGATACACCTCTATATAATAGTAATTCTACAACATCTGTAACCAATTTGTCAAGATTTTCGGCGGTGTATTCATAATTATTCACATCAGACATTGTTGAAAACCTCCGTTATTTGTATATTATAACGATAACATTGTAGAAGCGCACCATTGCGGTCGCCTGTGATGTTTCATCAGATATTTCACATTTTGCGGGCGAACACAGTTCACCCCTGCATTTATACGCACAAAACAGCCGTCTCCTACAATTGGTTGTTTGAAATGTTCTGCATAAAAATTTGTTCCCACGAGCGAATGGCGAGTTCAGCTCCGTACAGAGGAATGTGCGGAACGCACATGGGAACGTGGTTCGGGGGCACCGCTGGTGCCAATTACGCATTACGCATTACGAATTACGCATTAAATGTCTTAAGTTCCGTTTCCTCGACAGCCTTGCGGATAAGCGGCTCAAAATCAAAGCTGTTCTGCGCCTTCTCCACGTCGGAAAGCTGAGGTCTTACCTTGGGATGCTTGGGTGTGAATACCGTACAACAATCCTCATAAGGAAGAACTGATGTCTCAAAAGTATCTATTTTTCGGGAAATTTCAATAATCTCCGTTTTATCCATTCCAACAAGCGGACGGAATACAGGAATTCTGCACACAGCGTCAGTGCAGGCAATAGCCGCCATCGTCTGACTTGCAACCTGTCCCACGCTTTCGCCGGTGATAAGCGCAAGGCAGTTGTCCTTTGCAGCAATTCTCTGCGCTATTTCCATCATAAGACGGCGCATGATAATGGTGAAGAACTCCTCTGGACAGTTGTCCCTTATAGCCTCCTGAATCTCTGTGAAAGGCACGCAGTAAAACGCAATTCCTCCGCAATAGGGAGTCATTTTTTCGCAGAGAGTCTCAACTTTAAGCCTTGCACGGTCAGATGTATAGGGCGGACTTACATAGTGGATAGCCTCAATGTGAACGCCTCTTTTTGCCATCATCCAGCCGGCAACAGGACTGTCGATTCCGCCGGAAAGAAGAAGCATAGCCTTTCCGCTGCTTCCAACAGGCAGACCGCCTGCGCCCTTGAGATTTTCGCCGTGAACGTAAGCGTTTGTGTCACGGATCTCAACAGTGACAGTTACCTCCGGATTCTTGACATCAACCGTCAGATGCGGAAACTTTTCAAGGATGATTCCGCCGAGTTCCATGCAGATTTCAGGCGATTTCATGGGGAATGCCTTGTCTGCTCTCTTTGCGTTGACCTTGAATGTCCTTGCGCCGGTGAGAATCTCGTCGAGATATTCAACGCTCTTTTCAGCAATATCAGCGAAATCCTTCTCGCAGACGCATGCACGGCAGTATGCGGCGATTCCGAAAATTTTTCCGACAGCGTCAATAACCTCCGAAAGATCAGCGTTTTCGTCGTCGGGAGTGATATACAGCGTTGACTGCGCTCTTGTCAGCGTGAAGCTTCCGAGAGGTCTGAGTCTGCGCTTGATGTTTTTTGTGAGCATATCCTCAAATGTACGCTTGTTAAGCCCTTTCAGAGCCATTTCTCCGTATTTTGCAAGTACAACTTCCTTCATTGCGATTATCCTTTCATCCTCTTAATTTTTCAAGACCTTCACTCAGTGCCGAAACGAACAGGTCAAGCTCATTTTCGGTAGTTTCAGCCGTTATGCTGATTCTCAGGGCGCTGTCGGCTCTTTTGCCGGTGATTCCGAACATTCCGAGAACTCCGCTCTGCACGCCCTTTGAGCATGCCGAACCGCTTGAAACGTAGATTTCACGGCTTTCAAGGAAATGCAGCATTATCTCTGAACGCTTTCCCTCAGCCGATATATTTATGATGTACGGAGAGCCGTCATCCGGCGAATTTACGCAGATCTGCGGTATTTCCGACAGCCGGCTGAGGAGATGTTTCTTCAGCTCTGAGGCTCGTTGACTGCGCTGTGCGATTGTCGGCGCAAGAGCTTCTGCGGCGGCGGCGAATGCGGCTATCATCGGGACGCTTTCCGTTCCGGAGCGAATGCCTTTTTCCTGTTTTCCTCCGGTGACAACAGGCAGAACCCTTATTCCCTTTTTGATGTAAAGTGCTCCTGCGCCCTTTACTCCGTGTATTTTATGAGCACTCAGTGACATAAGGTCTGCACAGAGTACGCCGACTCTCACAGGAAGCTTCATATAGCCCTGAACGCAGTCACAGTGCGTGATGATATCGGGAAATCTCCGCTTTACTGCGGAAAAGGTTTCCTTTACAGGGAGTATATATCCTGTCTCATTGTTGACGAGCATCATGCTCACAAGACAGGTATTTTCATCACAGGCAGCAAGGAAATCTGCGGCATAGATTTTTCCATCCTCACGGGGAGAAATCCTGACAACCTCGAAGCCGGATTTTTCAAGTGCAGAGGCAGTCTCGTCAACGGAAGCGTGTTCAACGGCGGAAACCACGATTTTCCGGCGTTTTCTGCCATAAGCGGCGGAAGCTCCACGCAGAGCGAGATTGTTGCTTTCGGTTGCGCCGGAGGTGAAAATTATGTTTTCGGGGGACGCTCCGACAGAATCTGCGATTATTTTTCTTGCACGGTCAACTACAAGCTGGGCGTCAAGACCGGCACGGTGCAAAGACGAGGGATTTCCGAAATTTACGGTCATAGCGGCAACAGCGGCATCTACTGCCGGAGCACAGGGCTTCGTTGTTGCGGCATTATCGAGATAAACTGGCATTTTTCTGCTCCTGATTCTTTAAATTTTTATGTAACATCTTATTATACCACAAATTAAGAAGAAATGCAACAATTATGATTCAATTGTATGTGTAAAAAAATATATATGCAATGTAGGGTGCGATGCCTACATCGCACCGCAGAAAAATTACGTTTATTACGGGCGGATGTAGGCATCCGCCCCTACAAATTATCGTATTTGATTTCTATCGTATGCGATAGCAGACTACCCGTCTGTACAGAGTGAGTGCGAAGCACGGAAACGTGTTTCGGGGGCACCGCTGGTGCCAATTACGCATTACAAATTACGAATTATGAATTAAAACATCCCATACAAATTGTTGCCGAAAAAGCTTGCATTCTGCCATTCTTTGTGATATAATGTTCTCAATGTTTTTTTAAAGGAGACAAAAATTATGATGTACGTTATGCTCATAGCAGGCTTTGTTCTGCTTATCAAAGGTGCTGACTTCTTCGTTGAGGGAAGCTCCTCAGTCGCAAAAAAGCTCAGTATACCGCCGCTTATCATCGGTATGACAATCGTTGCAATGGGTACAAGCCTTCCGGAAACCTCCGTCAGCGTAACAGCTTCGCTTGCCGGCGCAAACGACCTTTCTATAAGCAACGCAGTTGGCTCGAATATCTTCAATCTGCTCGTCGTTGCCGGAGTTTGTGCGCTGTTTCATCCTTTGCCGGTTCATCCTGATTCAATTAAAAGAGACTTTCCGTTTTCTGTAATTGCGGCTGCAATTCTGCTTGCATTCGGATTTTTCACAGATAATATCTCTCGTATCGCCGGAGCAGTTCTTCTTGCAGTATTTGCTTTCTTCCTCTACACAATGATAAGCAATGCTCTCAAGGCGAGAAAAAACGGTGCCGCTTCTGCTGAGGGCGAGGAAATCAAGCTTCTTCCCGGCTGGCAGTGTGCAGTTTACATCATCGGCGGAATTATCGCTATTGCCGGCGGCGGAAAAATGGTCGTCGAGGGAGCTTCTGACATTGCAAAGAGCTTCGGTATGTCGGACAACCTTATCGGTATGACAATAGTTGCGCTCGGAACAAGTCTGCCGGAGCTTGTAACTTCACTTGTTGCCGCTAAGAAGAATGAAACAGACATGGCTCTCGGAAATGTTATCGGCTCAAATGTGTTCAATATTCTTCTTGTTCTCGGAATTGCCGCTGTAATTTCTCCGATTGGCTTCACCACACAGAACTGCATTGATACGCTTTTCCTTATCGCAGTAAGTTTACTTGTATTTTTCTTCTGCCTTCCCAAGAAGAAAATCGTTCGCTGGCATGGCTTGTCCATGGCGGCTCTTTATGCCGGATATACGGTATATCTCTTTGTAAGATAGCAGCGTGACGCTGCGGCACCAGCGGTGCCCCCGAACCACGTTCCCATGTGCTTCGCACATTCCTCCGTACGGAGCGATACTCGCATTTCGCTCGTGGGAACAAATTTTTATGCTGGACAGTTTTTAATATCTGGTATAACATTTCAATCCGTCGGCGAATGCCGACACCACAATTACGCATTACGCATTACGAATTACGCATTAAAAACAACATTCCGTGTGCGCAAATATGGGACGTCGAGACGCCGTCCCCTACAATCTATAACAATAAATTTTTTTCGTATGCGATAGCAGACTGCCGCCTTGTACAGAGTGAGTGCGTTTACGCACGAAAACGTGAACAGGGTGCAGCGTCACGCTGCGGCACCGCTGGTGCCAATTACGAATTATAAAGGGCGGAAATATCCGCCCTTTACGTTATTATGAATCAAATTTCCCCGATGTAATTTTCTTTCAGGAATTTTATTTCCCTTGCATATCCCTCGATATCGTTAGGAGTTTCAAGTATAACCGGCAGTCCTCTGAGCGCCGGATGATTTATCACTCTGATAAGAGCCTCAGCGCCGATGTGTCCTTCACCTATTTTAGCATGGCGGTCTTTGTGCGCACCGAGCGGATTAAGGCTGTCGTTCATGTGAACAGCTTTGAGCCTGTCCAGACCGATAACACGGTCAAACTGCTCCAGAACACCGTCAAGATCGTTCACGATATCATAGCCGCCGTCCCAGATATGGCATGTATCAATGCACACTCCGAGCTTTTCCTGAAGCTCTACACGGTCGATTATTTCACGGAGCTCCTCGAAATTTCGTCCCATTTCAGAGCCTTTTCCAGCCATTGATTCAAGAAGTACTATCGTTGACTGCTCCTTTGTGAGAACAGTGTTGAGCTGTTCAGCAATAAGAGCCGTGCCGATTTCCGTTCCCTGTTTTACATGAGAGCCGGGATGGAAATTGTAGTAATTTCCGGGAACTGACTCCATTCGTGCGAGGTCATCCGCCATAGCTTCTCTTGCAAAACGGCGGATATTTTCGTCAGCGGCACAGGCGTTCATGGTGTACGGAGCATGAGCCACAAGCTTTCCGAAGTTATTTTCGGCGGCAAACTGCATAAAATCGGCAGCATCCTTAGGATCAACCGGCTTTGCGGCGCCTCCTCTTGGATTTCTCGTAAAAAATGCAAATGTATTCGCTCCGATTTCAGCCGCCTGACGTCCCATGGCCATAAATCCCTTTGAGCTTGACAGATGACATCCGATATACAGCATAAAATCATTCCTTTCAATTTGGTTTCAGCAATAAAACAATACCGCACAAGTTCTGTGCGGTGAGATTGATATAATTGTAGGGGCGGATGCCCGTATGTGTAAAATTTTCGTGGGCAAACATATTTTTTGTTTTATTTCTTATGTAGGGGCGGATGCCTACATCCGCCCGTTATGAATGTAATATGTCTGCGGTGCGATGTGGGCATCGCACCCTACATTGCCTATATATATTT
>JAFXEJ010000065.1 GCA_017513795.1 Ruminococcus sp. | reverse complement strand
GATCATGACAATGATACAATTATTCTCACAAAGAAATATTATGGATTCGGTCAGTATACACGATATATTCGTCCCGGAATGACAATGCTGAAATCATCAGGTTCTACTGTTGCAGCATACGACAAGGAAAACAAGCAGCTTGTTCTTGTTGCTTATAATACAGGCGGAAGCTCTAAGGATATGAGCTTTGATCTGTCCGGATTCGGTACACTTGGAGCATCTGCGCAGATCATTCGTACAAGTAATACAGAAAACTGGGCGAATGCTGGAAATGCCAAAATTACCGGAACTTCACTTAATGTTTCTCTGCCGGCGAATTCCATTTCCACATTTATTATTGACGGAGTTTCGGGCGGAAAGGCACTTGAAAACAAAATCGAGGTCACAAAGGATATGATTTCCGGAAGCAATGCGTGGAATAATTCTTCCAACGACTGCTATAAGGTTTTCGACGGAAGCAATTCGACATATTTTGACGGCGTAGGAAACGGCTGGGTACAGGCAGATCTCGGAAATATCTATGATATTTCAGCTATCGGCTATGCTCCGAGAAGCGGCTATGAGTATCGCTGTCCGGACGGAATGTTCATGGTGTCCAAAGACGGCAAAAACTGGGAAACTATCCACACAATCACTACAAAGCCAAACGGCGGTATGCAGTATGTCACAAGATTCACAGGCGGTACGGCTGCAAGATATGTACGCTATCAGGTTCCGGAGGGGACTCCCGACAACCAGTGGAACAAGGATAATACCTACTGTTGTAATATCGCTGAAATCGAGCTTTACGGCACGCTGAACGTTGCTTCAACTCATACAAAACTCAAACCGTCAGAAATCAGCGGAAGCAATGCATGGAATAATTCTGCTAACGACTATACAAAGGTATTTGACGGCGATACAGGAACTTATTTCGACGGTGTAGGAAACGGCTGGGTACAGGCAGATCTTGGCGGTCTGTATGATATCACGGCAATCGGATACGCTCCGAGAAAGGGCTATGAGCATCGCTGTCCGGACGCTATGATTCAGGTATCACAGGACGGAAATAACTGGAAAACAATATATACCATTCCGGATCAGCCAGCTTTTGCAATGCAGTATATCAAGGAATTCTCCGGCGAAACTACTGCAAGATATGTACGCTATACTGTTCCGGAGGGAACACCGCAGAATTTCTGGAATGCAGATGATGTCTACTGCTGTAATCTCTCAGAACTTGAAATTTACGGTGATTTCGTTGGTGAAATTGTTGATCCCGAAGAAACCGTTGTTCCCGGTGACGTAAATCAGGATGGTAAAGTTCTTATAAACGATGCGGTTCTTATTCTCCAGTATCTGGGAAATCCGGATGTATATAAGCTTTCGGAGAAAGAACTTGCAGCCGCTGATGTAAGCAATACCGGTGATGGTGTTACGAATAAAGATGCACTTGCAATTCAGAGATATGCTCTTAACCTTATCTCAGTATTGCCTGAGGATTAAAATAATGTAAAAAAGAGGAAGAACCTTTTTGAAAAGAGTTCTTCCTCTATTTTATTTTGCTAAAAAAATCAGCCTTATATGTATAGTCATATAAGGCTGAAATTATTATGTTTTGGATATGCCGTTATATTTCTGGTAAACTCGGAATAAGATGCAGAACGTACTTCTGTATTGCAAGAGCGTCTTTGTTTGTGATTCCGTCGCCGGGATTGCTTACGTCAGCTGCTGCAAGACCTTCATCTGAAAGTGTGTATACATCCGGATTTCCCAGATACTGGAGGATGAGAACTGCGTCATTCAGAAGAATATCACCGTCCTGATTTGCATCTCCGTTCGGTTGTTTAGTTACCGGAGGAGCTGTAGTAGTTGTAGTTGTTGTTGTTGTCGTTGTTTCGGTAGTAGTTGTAGTGGTAGTAG
>JAFXEJ010000064.1 GCA_017513795.1 Ruminococcus sp. | reverse complement strand
TTTTTAATAATGGGATTCCAAAGGGAGGATTCTCCCTTTGGCGGAGTCCAGAGGCAGAGCCTCTGGCAGGGTGTGGGGTGCGGGTGTCCAGTGGACACCTCTGCGAAGCAGAAGCACCGACCGAACCGACAGGTGAGATTCAGCGTCCCACATTTGCCTTAGAAGCGCTTCGCAAAGGGTGAATTGAAAAACAGTCCAGTGGACTGTTTTTCAAGAGGGAACGCCTTGCAAGTGAAGGCGTTCCCTAAAAAATATCTTGCTTATAATTTTTTCAACAACCTCAGGAGGACACCGTCCTCCATCACCTATATTTATTTTACACATACAATATGATAATTTTTCTTGATTTTCTGAACATTTTGTAGTATAATTATTCTGTACCATTATATTTAAACGGGAGATGAGAGTATGAAAAAAATTATTTCCCTGATTACAGCCATCTGCTGTATGGCAGTTTTTACTGCCTGTCAGAAAAAAACTGACGATACCATTACAAAACCCGACGGAAAACTTGACAAATGTACCCTCAGGTTCTCCTGGTGGGGCGACGATGAACGCCACAAGGCAACTCTTGAAGCCATTGAACTGTGGAATTCCATCCATCCGGAAATCGAAATCGTTCCGGAATACGGCGGCTGGGACGGCTGGACTGAAAAAGTTTCCTCCCAGATGAGCGGCGGAACTGAGCCTGATATCATGCAGATAAATTACGACTGGCTCGCAACGCTTTCCCCTGACGGAAACAGCTTCTACAATCTGGATGATCTCAGCAAACAGCTTGATCTTTCCGGCTTCGACAAGGATGTTCTCTCATTCGGCGAAGTGGACGGAAAGCTGAATGCAGTTACGGTTTCAGTGACAGGACGAGGTCTTTTCTACAACTCCGATGTGTACGAAAGTCTCGGTGCTGAATTTCCACGCACATGGGAAGAACTTATTGCACTCGGCGACAAGTTCAGCCAGAAGGACGTTTATCCGCTTGATCTCGATATCCAGTCGGGAGGAACGGCATGGTATCTCGCTATTGTCTATGTTCAGCAGATTACAGGCAGGGAATTCATTTCCATGGACGGAGAATTCGGCTTTACCGCCGATGATATCCGCATGGCTCTTGATTTCTACAAGAAACTGGAAGATCACGGCGTTATACGCACGATCCAGACAAGAACAGACGAGGACGGAAATGCCGCTCTCTATCAGTCGCCGGAATTTATCGGCGGAAACGTTGCCGGAGTCCTTGAATGGGGAAGCTCTGTGGGAAAATACGAAGCTGTTCTTCCTGAGGGTGTCCTTAAAACAGGACCTTTTCTGACAACTGAGAACGGAACAAGCAGCGGCTGGATGATAAAACCCTCCATGCTGTACACGATCTCAAAAAACACGAAACACCCCGACGAGGCTGCCGCTTTCATGGACTTTCTCCTCAACAACAGCGATTGCGCCCGTATACTCGGAACTTCGAGAGGAATTCCGGCTTCACGCTATGCGCACGAAAGCCTTGAACAAAACGGTCTGCTGACCGGTCTTGCCTACGAAAGCGATTCTATGCTGGATGATCTCGATACCGTTACGATAAGTCCGTATATGGAGCTTCCACGAATGAAGGAATTCTACAACACCGCTATCGAACAGGTATCCTATGATCTCTGCGATACTAAAACAGCAGCCGATGAAATGTACAACTCAGTCAGTGAATATCTCGACAGACTAAAGTAATGCGGAAAGGAGTGAACAGCTTGAAGCACCGACAATATAAAAATCCTGTGGGAGTCGGCAAATATACCGGACTTCTGCTTATATCGCCTTTTATAGCCGGATTCATTCTGTTTACACTCTATCCGTTTGTATGCTCATTCGTGCTCGGAATGACTGATTACCGCAGTGCCGGAGAACCTAAATTCATCGGGCTGGAAAACTACAAAACCATGCTCAGCAGCGAGAACTTCCGCAAGGCTCTCGGCGTCACGCTTAAATATGCGGCGATACTTGTTCCGCTGAAACTGATAGTATCGCTTCTTACGGCACTTCTCCTCAACCTCGAAATAAAGGGAATCGGATTTTTCCGTACCGCCTTTTATATCCCCTCGATACTCGGAGCAAATCTTGCTGTTGTAATAATGTGGCAGTATCTTTTCACCGCTGACGGTCTTGTAAATCAGTTTCTGGAACTTTTCGGAGCTTCGCCTGTAAGCTGGTACGGCGATCCGGACGCTTCTATCTACATCATAATTCTGCTTCGTCTGTGGGAATTCGGCTCGACTATGGTCATATTTCTTGCGGCTCTCAGGGATATCCCCCGTGAGCTGTACGATGCAGCAAAAGTTGACGGATGCGGCTGTATACGGTCGTTTTTCAGCATTACTCTGCCGCAGATAAAAAAGGTCATCTTCATTAATCTGATATTGCAGACGATTTCTGCTTTGCAGGAATTCAATGCGCCCTACATGATAACCGGAGGCGGTCCGCTGAGAAGTACATACACAGTCGGAATGCTTATCTATGACGAGATGTTCAAATACAGCGAGGCCGGCTATGCAAACGCTGTTTCGTGGGTGCTTTTCGCTGTTATCGCTCTTGCGGTCGGACTTATGTACCTCGTGACCGGCAGAAGGGAGCGTGACCGCTCATGAAAAAGCTCCCCGTTTATCTGGTGATGATACTGCTTTCCGCAGTAATGCTTTATCCGCTTCTGTGGCTTCTCGGAGCGTCCTTCAAGTCAAACAGAGAAATTTTCTCATCCGTCTGGTTTATTCCGGAGAGTATAGATTTTGACATCTGGAAAAATGCTTGGAAAACCGTTACTCCCTACACAATGGGACACTATTTCGCAAATACATTCAAGATAATCATTCCGAAAATGATATTTGCTGTGACTTCCTCTGTACTGGTTGCGTATGGCTTTTCACGATTCGATTTTCCGCTGAAAAAATTCTTCTCGGCACTTCTCGTTATAGGAATGCTCATGCCAGCAATAGTAAAAATTATGCCGATGTTCCTTTTCTGGCGTGATACCGGACTTCTTGATACATACGTCCCTCTTGTATTCCCTGCGCTTCTTGCAGAGGAGGGAATGTTCATATTTATACTTATACGTTTTTTCGATTCTGTCCCACGGGAATTCGATGAAGCCGCAAGGCTCGACGGATGCGGAACAATTAAAACTCTGTTTTTCGTTCTTCTTCCCTGCATAAAACCGGCGGTAACTTCAATCGCTGTATTTACATTCCTGTGGACGATGAATGATTTCCTTAACCCACTGATAATTATACAATCAGTAGAAAAATACCCCCTGTCCCTTGCGCTCAGATTATCCGTTGACAGCACGGGACAAAGCTATGAGCAATGCAGAATTATCGCTGTTTCAGTGATAGGACTGATACCGTCAGTTGCCGTTTTTGCTCTCGCTCAGAAAAAATTTGTCAGCGGAATAACCGCAGGAGGTCTGTCTGGATGAACTACATTCACCGGCTTGAAAAAGCCGTAAAACTCTATATACAGAAGCTGATACTTCCGTCGGAACCTCTCTGCCCGCTATGGAACCGTGAGAATTTCATCTTCCGCAAAAAGCCAAAATGGAACTACATTGACAGCTGTATGATTACCGCTGTGCTCCGTCTTTATGAGTACTCCGGCGACCGCAATCTGCTTGATTTCGCAGTTGGCTTCACGTCCGCATACGTTGACGAAAATGGTGATATCCCCACAATGAATTGTGAGGATTTCAATCTTGACAACATCAACGGCGGAAAAAATCTTCTCTCCCTGTACAGAATTACCGGCAATGAACGCTGGCTGAAAGCGGCTCAGAATCTCGCTGACGCTCTTTCTCAGCAGCCACGTCTTGACTGCGGCAGTTTCTGGCATAAGGCGATATATCCACGTCAGATATGGCTTGACGGCTCATACATGGCGTTCCCGTTTATGGCAGAATTCGCCGGTATATCCGGAAATACCGTTCTTATTGACGACATTCGCTATCAGCTCCGCAATATCCGGAATCTTATGCACGATTCAGAAAGCGGTCTTTACTATCATGGCTATGATGAGACAAAATCCATTAACTGGGCTGATCCGGAAACCGGACTTTCACACGAATTCTGGCTGCGCTCCATGGGCTGGCTCTGTGCGGCACTCGCCGATCTCTGCGAAATTCTCACCGATGAAAAGGAAATTTCTGAAATGCTCGCCGGACTTCTTGACGCTCTCAGCCGCCATGCAACGCCCGACGGAATGCTGCTTCAGCTTCCGGCACATCCGGAGCTTTCCGGCAACTATCCCGAAACAAGCGGAACTCTGCTTTTCGCTTATTCTGCGCTGAAAGCACATCGTCTTGGCAAGGCAGGAGAAGCTTTAAGATCCGCCGGAGAAAAGGCTCTCTCAGCGGTAACTGAAAAATATCTCGTGGTTGAAGAAGATGATACTCCTGTGCTGAAAAATATCTGCCTGATGGCTGGTCTCGGCATAAACCGCAGCGGAACTGCTGAGTATTATCTCTCGGAACCTGTGACCGAAAACGACGCCAAGGGAATTGCTCCTCTGATAATGGCATACACCGAACTTATGAAAGGAAACAGCTTAAATGAATAAATTCACCGGACATCTTACCACTGTACTCAGACATCGTCACATGGTCATGCGGCACTGTCTTAAAGCCGGACTTATCAGGCGTGGACTTCTGCACGATCTGTCGAAATTCTCACCAACGGAATTTATTCCCGGCGTGAAATATTTTCAGGGAACACGCAGTCCCAACGAAATGGAACGTGAAACAAACGGCTATTCTAAGGCGTGGATGCACCATAAGGGCAGAAACCGTCACCATTTTGAATACTGGACAGACTATAATACAGTCACAAAACAGTCCGAACCCGTGCGCATGCCAGATATCTTCATATATGAAATGTTCTGTGACCGTGTGGCTGCTTCAAAAATTTATAACGGCGAAAATTATACGGACGATATGCCGCTTCAATATTTCCTCAGAGCTAAACCTAAGAGAATTATTGAAAAATATACCTCCGATAAACTTGAGTTTCTTCTGAGACTTCTCGCCGAAAAAGGCGAAAATACCGCATTCCGCTATATCAGAAAATCCCTCCGCAACAACAAATCTAAATAAAATCACCTCATATAACTGTGATGAGCTTATAAAAGATTTATATGTATTTATCGGGGGAAACCTTTCTGAGGAAAGGTTATCCCCCGAACCCCCTTCCAAAGACTTTTAACATTAAAATTTCAGCCAGATAGGGCGCACTAAGAGAAAAACTTAACTTTCTCGTTTACTGGTGTACGCCCTATCTGGCTGAAATTTGATACTGAAAGTTTTAGGAAAGGAGTTTGAGGAAGAACCCTTTTTCAAAAGGGTTTTCCTCAATAATGCGTGTAAAAACTTCTATAGAATCATCACAGTTTTATGAGGTAATTTTATTCAAGATACGGTTTAAGATATTTTCCGGTATACGAATTTTCGCACTGAGCGACTTCTTCGGGAGTACCCTGTGCAACGACAGTTCCGCCGCCGTCACCGCCCTCAGGTCCGAGGTCGATAATATGATCCGCAACCTTTATCACATTAAGGTTATGTTCGATAACGATAAGTGTATTCCCCTGATCTGCAAGGCTTTGCAGAACCTTTATAAGGCGGTGGACATCAGCAGTATGAAGTCCTGTAGTCGGCTCGTCAAGAATATAAATCGTTCTGCCTGTCGCACGTTTTGAAAGCTCTGTAGAAAGCTTTACTCTCTGCGCCTCGCCGCCGGAAAGAGTAGTTGCCGGCTGTCCTATCTTGATATATCCAAGTCCTACTTCCTGAAGTGTTTTCAGTTTTCGTGCTATCTTCGGGATATGCTCAAAGAATTCCACGCCCTCGTCAACTGTCATTTCCAGCACGTCGTAAATGGATTTTCCCTTGTAATGTACTTCCAGCGTTTCACGGTTATATCTTCTTCCCTTGCAGACCTCGCACGGAACGTAGATATCCGGCAGAAAATGCATTTCTATCTTGATGATACCGTCACCCTCGCAGGCTTCGCAGCGTCCTCCACGGACGTTGAATGAAAATCTTCCGGCTGCATATCCCCTTGCCTTTGCGTCTGTTGTTTTCGAGAAAAGATCACGGATATCAGAGAAAACTCCGGTATAAGTCGCCGGATTTGATCTCGGCGTTCTGCCTATTGGCGACTGGTCTATGCAGATGACCTTGTCAAGATGTTCAAGACCTTCCATTTCATCGAATTTTCCGCTTTTTATCTTGGCACGGTTAAGTCTTGCGGCAAGGTGCTTATAGACTATCTCGTTGACAAGCGAGGATTTTCCGGAACCGGAAACTCCGGTCACGCACACGAACATTCCAAGCGGAATGGTTACATCTATATTTTTGAGATTGTGCTCTACAGCGCCTTTTATCGTGAGGAAATTTCCGTTTCCTGTGCGGCGTTTCTGCGGAATCTCAATTTTTTTCTTTCCGCTGAGATACTGACCTGTAATTGAATTCCGGCATTTCAGAAGTTTGTCAACTGTTCCGGCAAAAACGACCTCTCCGCCGTGAACTCCGGCTCCCGGTCCTATATCAACGATATAATCTGCGGCAAGCATGGTATCATCATCATGCTCCACGACTATCAGCGTATTTCCAAGATCACGAAGACGCTTGAGAGTTGCAATAAGCTTGTCGTTGTCACGCTGATGAAGTCCTATACTCGGCTCGTCGAGGATATAGAGCACTCCCACAAGCGACGAACCTATCTGCGTTGCAAGACGGATTCTCTGACTTTCGCCGCCGGAAAGCGTTCCCGAAGAACGTGACAGCGTGAGATAATCAAGACCAACACTTTTGAGGAATCCAAGCCGCTCCTGTATTTCCTTTATTATGCGCTCGCCGACGAAGCTGTCATGCTTTGAAAGCTTGATTTCCTTGAAGAAGCTCAGTGCGTCCTTAACGGATAAATCAGTCAGAGAACTGATATTCCTCTCCCCTACCGTTACAGCAAGATACTCGTCACGAAGTCTTTTTCCCTTACATTCAGGGCACTCGACCTCACTCATATATTCTTCAAGCTCTGCCTTTGCATAGGAACTATTTGTTTCCTTGTAGCGTCTTTCAAGATTGTTGATAACTCCCTCAAACGGCGAATAATATACTCCGCCGCCAAGAGTTTTAGGACGTTTAAGCTCCAGTTTTTCGCCTTTCGTACCGTAAAGGAAAATGTCAAGCGATTCTTTGGGAAGCTTCTTTACCGGCACATCAAGCGGTATGCCGTATGTGTCGGAAATCGCTCTGTAATACATCATTGCGATAGAATCTTCTGTCAGGGAATTCCAGCCGTGAGCGTTTATAGCTCCCTCCTGAATGGAAAGCTCCTTGTTCGGCACTACAAGCTCCGGATCAATATGGATGAACACTCCGAGACCTGTACATTTCGGGCAGGCACCGGTAGGATTATTGAATGAAAACATCAGCGGTTCAAGCTCGCCGATACTTATATTATGCTCTGGACATGCGTAATTCTGGGAAAAAAGCATTTCCTCGCCGCCGATGACATCCACCACAGCAAGACCTTCAGTGATAGAAAAAACAGTTTCGAGGCTGTCCGTAAGACGTGTATTTATCCCCTCCTTGATAACAAGGCGGTCAACAACAATCTCGATATTGTGCTTTTTATTCTTATCAAGCTTTATTTCCTCTGTCAGCTCAAACATGATACCGTCAATGCGGACACGGACAAAACCTGATTTCCTTGCGTGATCGAGTTCCTTGGCGAACTGTCCTTTCCTTGATCTTGCAATAGGAGCTAAAAGCTGGATCCTTGTTCCCTCCGGAAGCTCCATGATAGTATCTACCATCTGATCTATAGTCTGCTGGGATATCTCTCTGCCGCAGACGGGACAATGCGGAATACCGATTCTTGCGTAAAGCAGGCGGAGATAATCATATATTTCGGTAACTGTTCCGACTGTTGAACGTGGATTTTTCGATGTGGTTTTCTGATCTATGGATATCGCCGGCGAAAGTCCTTCAATGCTGTCAACATCCGGCTTTTCCATCTGACCGAGAAACATTCTTGCATAGGAAGAAAGACTTTCGACGTATCTCCTCTGACCGTCAGCATATATCGTGTCGAAAGCCAGCGAGGACTTTCCCGAACCTGAAAGACCTGTCATAACGATAAGCCTGTCTCGTGGCAGTTCAAGATCTATATTCTTCAGATTATTTGTTTTTGCACCTTTGATTATGATCTTATTTATCATAAATATCCTTCTTTCAACGAAACATATTTTCTTCTAATTATACCATGTGTTTTTTATAAAGTCAAGACAGCTCGTCTCCGGTATGTGTAAAATAAATATAGGCAATGTAGGGTGCGATGCCCACATCGCACCGCAAAACAAAACGAAAATCTTGACGGACGGATGTAGACATCCGCCACTAAATAAAGAAATAAACCAATAAGAGTATGTTTGTACCAGCTCCGTAAAATCTTTGTAAAGTCCTTGACATTCCGGTCAATTTGTGAGATAATAAGACTGTTATTATTTGCCGTTTTATTGCGTATGAACAGGCAGAAAAGAAAGGAGCTTAAAATGACACATATTATTAACGTGCTGAAAGGCGTCGTTATCGGAATTGCAAACGCTATTCCCGGAGTAAGCGGAGGTACCATGATGGTTATCATGAAGGTCTTTGACCGTCTGCTTGGCGCTGTAACTCTCAATCTCAAAAAACTCAAGGAGAATTTTGTTTTCCTGCTGACAATTCTTTTAGGAATGGGTATCGGAGTTTTTCTTTCCGCTAAAGTTCTTAGCGTATGCTTTGAGAAATATTTCGTGCAGACACAGTTCTTCTTCATGGGCGTTGTTCTTGGAAGTCTCCCCATGATCTACAGAATCGCCACAGAAAAGAAGAAATTTTCAGCTGTTCATATAATCCCGTTCCTCATAGGTGTGGGTACTATCATAGGCGTAACCATTGCAAGTATGTCAATGGGTACAAATACTGCTCATGATTCACTTAACGTCGGAACATTCTTCTACCTTGCCATAATATCTGTTGTTGCCGCTGCTGCAATGATTATGCCTGGTCTCAGCGGAAGTCTCGTTCTCCTTATCTTGGGAGGCTATCAGACTGTTATTCAGGCTGTTGATGATATGAACATCCCAATCCTCATTCCGGTTGCAGTAGGAATTATAATCGGTGTTGTGCTCTGTGCAAAGCTTATCACAATTTGTCTGAAAAAGTGGTACAGAGGAACTTATGCAGTAATCCTCGGACTTATCTGCGGTTCATTCTATGCTATATGGCCGAGAGAAGATCCCGGAACTGAGGGAAGCGCTGATTTCGCATTCAATATGACCGGTATTATTGCTATTATTATCGGAATCATCGGCGTTATGCTTCCTCTTTCTATGGATCTCATCGACAAAAAGAAAAACAACTCTGCAAATGAAAACAAAGCCGTAACTGAATAAAAAAATCACCGCACCCGAAAAAAATACGGGTGCGGTTTTATATTATTCAAGCTTCAAAAGCTTTCTCTGTACGGTAAGAGCGTCAAGGTTTGTGATTCCGTCCTTATCGCCTGTAATATCAGCGTTGTATTCTCCCTGAGGAGTAAGCTCATAATCATCAGGATTTCCGATACTCTGGAGAATCGCAACAGCATCAGAGAGCGCAAGCTGATCATCGTCATTGGCGTCGCCGCTGATATAATTATGAAGATCAAATGTTATTTCATCAGACTGATTTCCTGATTTAGACCAGCTGATGTAAGGCTTTGTATTTATATCTCTGTAAATCTTTTCTGCAATTTTGTAATAATCCTCTGCGGAGAGATTATCGTATGAAAGGAAATCAATGCTCTTGAAATAATTGTTGTAATAGAGATGGCAGTTCATATTGTTTTCAGAGATGTATTTTTCGAATTCATCATATGTTTCGTTTTCTTCAAACGGTCCGTAACAGGTGAGAGTGGTATAAGTCACGCTGGCTTTGATAGGATTTTCTCTGAAAAGGAAACTTCTTACGCCGCCGTTTTGGGCTATGATATCATGTAGCTTTTCAGCGTTTTCAAGGGTGATATTTTTTTCTTTTGCTTCGTGATACGGAAGCTTGTCTTTGAATGCTTTGATGGTGACGCCTCTCCAGATATCAGGTATATGTTCACCGCCGAAAACTTCGGGAGCGCCGAAATCTATAAGATAGGATGATATTTCAGCGTCAGGATAAAGTTCGTATACAGATTGTCTGATTTTTTCTACATCTATATCTGGATCTGCCCATATCTGAATATCATCTGAAATAGCATCATCCATTCTGATGATTTTGTAGTATCCGGGCGTGCCATACAGAGCGGCTTTAGGGTTGTCAATGTTGAGAACATAGCATCCGCCGAGTATTTCATTTTCAACAGGAATTTTGAATGCACAGTTTTCAAGTGCTTCTTCAAAATCTTTTCTGGAATCTTTTCCGTCAATATGTGTGTAGTAATAAAACGAATCAGCATTTGCACCGGCTGAAAGTGAAGATACAGTTCCGGCTGAAATTAAAGAAGCAAGAAGGAATGCAGATAATCTTTTAGTTTTTTTCATAATAACAACTCCTTTTGAAATTTGATTAAATTATATTTCGGAATAACCACCCCCATTGATTATCCCTTCTATAACTTAGTCTTTTGAAAACGCAAAAACTCTCACCTATTTTGAAAAATTTTTCAGAAATTTTTTTGAAATAAAAAGGGACGGATCACTCCGCCCCTTAAATATAATTCCTTATTTACTTTTTACAGAATTGTTTTTAATTGTCAAAGCTCTGATTCTTAACAGAACAACAAGCATCAGTGCAATTGAGCCGCCAAGTACAAAGAATACATTCTGAACAAATCCGGCAATAATATATCCGACTGCACTTATTGCCGCAACTGTTATAGCATACGGAAGCTGTGTCGAAACATGATTTACATGGTCGCACTGTGCACCTGTTGACGCCATGATTGTTGTATCAGAAATGGGCGAGCAGTGATCTCCGCAAACTGCTCCGGCAAGGCATGCAGACATGCAGATTATTACCATAGCCGGAATCTTTCCTGTATCAGATACGCCTTCAAGATCGTTGGCAAATACGCTTGTTACAATGGGAATGAGTATTCCGAAGGTTCCCCATGATGTGCCTGTTGCGAATGAAAGTCCTATCGCTACAACAAAAAGTATAAACGGCAGAAGAATCTCAACTGCTGTTGCATCCTCAACGATACCTGAAACAAATGTGCCGGCATCAAGATGATTTGTCATTGTTTTGAGAGTCCATGCAAATGTAAGTATGAGTATCGCCGGAACCATCTGCTTGAATCCGGCAGAAATCGAATCCATACAGTTTGTAAATGTGAGCACTCTGCGGCAGATGAAATACGCAATTATCACGATGAGCGCACCGAGTGAACCGAGTGAAAGTCCGTATGAAGCGTCGCATTCAGAAAAAGCAGTAATGAAGCTCTTTCCGCTGAAAAATCCGCCTGAATAGATCATACCGGTCACACAAAAAGCAATGAGGATGATTACAGGAAGAACGAGGTCGATAACCTTTCCCTTTGTATGTGCCGGAGCATCATCAGCAGCGTATGTCATGTTGCGTGTTGTGAATAAATCACCGTTTGAAGCGTTTTCTTCGTGCTTTCTCATCAGACCGTAATCAATACCGCTGATCGAAATAAATAAAACCATGAGCAATGTGAGCAGAGCATACAGATTATACGGAATAGTGCTGATGAAAAGCTTTATTCCATTTACGCCCTCTACTGTACCGCTTACGGCAGCAGCCCATGATGATATAGGTGCAATGATACATACAGGCGCAGCTGTTGAATCTATCAGATATGCAAGCTTTGAACGTGATATCTTATGCTTGTCCGTAACAGGACGCATAACAGAGCCTACTGTAAGGCAGTTGAAATAGTCGTCAACGAAGATGAGTATTCCAAGAAGGAACGTCGAAAGACACGCTCCGACACGGCTTTTGATATGCGTTGCCGCCCATTCTCCGTAAGCACGGCTTCCGCCGGCTTTGTTCATGAGCACGACTATAATTCCGAGATTTACAAGGAAAATCAGGATTCCCACATTATAGGAGTCCGAAAGGTTCGCAATAAGACCATCGTTCACGATAGTATTGAATACTCCCGTAAAACCTTTTGATTCAGTTATTGCATAAAGAGCTCCGCCGGTAATGATTCCGACAAAGAGCGACGAATAAACTTCCTTTGTGATGAGGGCAAGTCCGATAGCAACGATCGGCGGAAGCAGTGACCACAAAGAACCAACAGCTTCGGTGATCGGCGCATTGATAGCACAGCATATTATAAATGCAACGACTATAAGCGCAAATATGATTTTACTCAGATATTTTTTCATTCTTTTTTCTCCGTCCTGATATTTTTTTCCGGTGATTTCAACTGGGCGAGAATTACAGCTGTGAATACAAGCGCACAGCCCGCTGTTTCCTTCGGCGAAAGGGCTTCGTGCAGAATAAGCCACCCCGAAAGAGCTGCAAATACAGATTCAAGACTCATTATCAGCGTTGCCGCCGCCGGATCAGTATGACGCTGTCCGAGAACCTGCAATGTATAGGCAATTCCGCTGGACATTATTCCAGCATAAAGAATCGTATACTTTGCGTCAAGTACGGCATTCAGCTCCGGTGATTCAAAGAGGAACATCGCAATTGTCATGAGAGTTCCGGCTGTGAAAAACTGTATGCACGACAGAACCATTCCGTCTGCGTTTTTTCCGTTAAAATAGTCGATAACCATGATATGTACGGCAAAAAACACGGCGCAGCATAATACAAGAATGTCTCCTCTGCCGATTTCAAAGCCTTCCTTTATGCACAGCAGATAGAATCCCGCTGCGGCGATAACCACGCATATCCACACGAAAATGTTTGATTTCCTGTAAATTATTAGCTCTATCAGCGGCACTATCACGATATAAAGCGCCGTTATAAAGCCGGCTTTTCCTGCCGTTGTCATAGTTATTCCGCATTGCTGGAACGAGCTTGCCGCAAATAATACTGCTCCGCAGGCTATTCCTCCGATTATCGTTGCCTTTCTGGAAGTCTTACTCTCCGGCGGCTTGCTTTTCCCCGAAAATATTCTAAACGCCGCTATTACGGGTATCAGGACTATCCCTCCGAGAAGCGTCCGCACTGCGTTGTAGGTAAATGGCTCTACATAGCGCATTCCCTCGCTCTGCGCCACAAATGCCGTACCCCATATCAGTGCAGTTACCAGAAGCATTATATTGCCCTGAAGTCTTTTTTTCATCTGTAATTCTCCGTTTTCCGTTAAATTCTGACATTTTTCATTATACCATATTTCTGCTCTTACTACAATAATTATTTGCTGATATTCTCTTTTTTGGCGTATTATCCAAATCACAGACGCAAAATCCGGCTATTTCAACAATGCGGACTTATGTTAATTTACTGGTCATTGTATATGCGTATGGCTGTTTTATTTGTAAAAAAGTAAGGACGACCATTGGTCGTCCGCTTGGATTTTGATTTGAATAAGATTTATATGTAAGCTCAAACTCCCGATACAGAACAGCATCGGGAGTTTTTTTACATCAGTTCTTACAGATCAATGAAATATCTGAAAATTCGATAGTACCGGCATCTCCGCCGCAGATAAAGAATATAGAAGCGTCCATACACTGTTCATCAGCTGTAAAAGTATATGTGAACTTTTTAGCCGTTGTTCCGACTGAAGCGTTTTCAGTGATTATATCGCCCTCATCTGTCCAGACATTCACGCTGATATCTCTGTTTGTATCCGATTTTGCCGTGAAGCTCAAAGTATAGTTCTTTCCTGCGTCAAGAACAATTCCGCTGTAAAATGGCTGAACCTCACCGCCATCAGTATTTTTCTTGACAGTAATGCTGTCAGGAGCATTCACTGTGAACTCGCCGTATCCTGCCGGATCAAATAATTCCCAGTAGCCTACACCGTTAACAAGTTCTGTGTCAAATGAAACCGGTGTGATAGAAGCATTTCTTATTGTATACACACCTGCTCCATTACCGAAATCAATGCACAATCTCCAGTCAGAAGCTGTGTTATGTGCTGATACAAAAGTGAATGAGTATTCCTTGAAATCATTTGTCAGACTGATTCCTGACTTTGAGAAGCAGCTTGGCCAGCTTGTTCCCACCTGATGATTAATGCTCACGCCTATGGGAGTACCTGTTGAGCACGAAGCCTCAAAGGTCACCTTATATGTCTTACCCTTTTCTATAGTAAACGTCTTTGACTGAGACTGGATATCCCAGCTGTTAAGGCATGCCTTATTTGCAGTAAGAGTAAATGTTCCGTCTGATTTTGATGCTTTTGCATCGCCGTAATACGACCATCCGGATTCATCCGACAGAATATCAGCACCGATTGTCATATTTGTTTCCTTACCGTAAAGTCTGTCAAGATACATTTTTGCAAGGTTGCGGCGTCCGATAAAGAACTGTCTGAACGCTTCGATTTCAGAGTTATAGTTGAGATTTACCCATTCCTGATCGAAACGTGTGTTTGTTATCATAATGATTTCTTTGTACTTTTCAACGAATTCGTCAAGTTTTGCGCTTACTCTGACAGGTTCAAAGTTATTCTTCATTATGTCGATGTAGCTGTTATAGAACTGATCGGCAAAATCCTTGTTATTCAGAAGATTGTAGAACATCGGAACGAAGTTATACGGATCACCGCCCATATAAAGATTATTAAGGGAGTCGAATCCTACAAGACTTCTTGCATCATCGAAGTAGTCCGCACTGAAATCAAGGTCATAGAGCATATAACGCCATTTTCCGTCTGCGTATGCAAGAGAATCGTCCGGTGCAGTAGCTCTCCATGTGATCCAGTTGTTCATGTATTCGGTCGCCCAGTCAACATTGTTGATATATGTTTCGATAACTATCATGTCGATAAGGCTCTGGATATCAATTGAATCGCAGACCTTCTGGTAGTTTGCAGGAACTGTCATATCAGCAGAACCAGCCCATTTCAGAAGCTCCTTGTATTCGCTGTCAAGCTCCTTTGAGCCGTCGTCAAGCTCGCCGTTCTTGATGAATGTCACGTTATCCTTGTCGATTCCGTAGTGAGCCTCAACGAAGTCTGCGTCCTGTTTTTCACGGATGAAATAGAATCCCCAGAATTCTCCGTCAATAAATACGATACAGGGTTCTCCAGCCTGAACAGCCATTGCTCTGTCGGTGCAGAGAGACTGTATGAGCAGATCACGGAAATGAAGAAGCTGATTGTCAGTTCCGCCGTTTCTCAGTGTAACCTTATCAAATTCCTTGATAGGATCGCCGTTTATATCGGTCAGTTCCTCGATGAATTCATATTTAAGCTTGGAGTCGCCGTATTCGCTTCTTGCGTAAAGACGGATACTCTTCTGCGCAAATCCTCTTGACCAGTTTCCGGAAAGACGTGCACCTACATCATTTGTATAGACAAGCTTTCCTTCCTCAAATACCTGAACATTTGCCGGAAATTCAGATTCCTTGCCGTCGATATTGTAGTTTGTCGGATTTGAAGCGTCGTTTGCATCCTTGAGAATGAACTTGCCGGATGATACAAGATCACGGTAGTTCTTGCCGACCATGTAGAATCCGTTATCCTTATCAAAGAGATAATCGCTGTCAGTTGAAAGCGATACTACCTTGAAATCAGTGTAATAATCAGCATTCTTTCCGACAAAATAGCTGTTTGTTGCAACATCGCTGAATTTTCCTTCAGCTGTTTTGCATACTGCTCTCACGATAATTCCCTTGTCAACACTGGTTTTCGGAGCTTTATATCCGCTCAGATTTATATCTGTGATCGCACTGTATACATTGGGATCGCTGGTATTATTGTATATTTTTATCTCGCCGTCGTACGGCTTTGCAGTATCAGATGTTCTCGGGTCGCTTCCGTCTGTAGTATAAATTATTTCGCTGCCGAAAGCATCGCTCAGCGTAAGTCCGAAAGCGTCATCATAGAATCCGCCCTCTGCTGAGAATACCGGCATTTCTACCGGAGTAAGATCCTCTGCTGTATCGTTTGTCTTGCCGG
Source organism: Ruminococcus sp. (assembly GCA_017513795.1). Taxonomy (GTDB): domain Bacteria; phylum Bacillota; class Clostridia; order Oscillospirales; family Ruminococcaceae; genus Ruminococcus. Next base: position 3,785 of record JAFXEJ010000064.1, on the reverse strand, counting down.
GAGTATACGAGAGATATGTGAAGTTATCAGAACCGTTTGCAAATCTTCCCCATGTAACATCCTCGTCAAGAAGCGGTACTTTAACGAAATCTATCTCTCCGTAATCAGGATGCGTCATATAAACAGATTCACCGTCGGCACTCAGCTTGAATGCAGCGTGATATTCGCCCTCAGCTTCGTTTACAGCATCGTCGCAGTAAACAAGAATATATCCGTCAGCCGGAATTATTGTTCCCTCCGGAAATGCAAATTTAAACTTCTTCTTTGCGCCGTCAGATAATCCTATGCCGCTGATGTCCATAGCTTTATCAGATGAATTGTAAATCTCTATCCAGTCCGGAGATTCACCAGCTGCATCCTTGACAGATTTCTTTGCAGATGAGCATACCTCGTTAATCAGCAGACCTGAAAACTCCTGTAATCCGTCGTTTCTCAGGATCATCTGCCTGAGAAGTACAACGTCAAAAGAATCAATAACGCTGTCTCCGTCAAGGTCGGCATTCTGCCATGAATCGGCTGAAATTCCATTTCCTCTGAGAACATCTCTGAGAATATGATTCTGAAGCATGACAAGATCCGCAGATGAGATATTGCCATCAACATTGACATCTCCGACAACAGAAGCCGGAGCCGCCTGTGCTGGAACAGACTTGACCGGAACATACGGAATTCCGGCGAGAATCGGCTGTGCTAAAACCGAAAGCGCTGCTGCAGCAGCAACAAATTTTCCTTTCATAGATCAATCTACCCCTCTCTAATAGATTTTTTATACATATATAATATCACAATAAATATCAACAGTCAACAGATTTTTTGCGGTTTTCAGAATATTTTCGGACAATCAGCAGATATACCTGCAATCGTTTCAGTAATGGTGGAATGTCGAGGACGCCGCCCCCTACAATCGGTCATTTTGTATTTTCAGGCGACAATATGTAATATGTGTCGAACACGATTTATTTCAATTGCGAATGACCTATGTTCATCCCTACAAAACACCCCGGAATTTTCTAATCCATTGGCGTATTTCTTCACCATAATTACGAATTACGCATTATGAATTACGAATTAAAAGAACGCACATGGGAACGTGGAACGGGGGCACCGCTGGTGCCTTGACAAAATGTTGGTGATTATGTATAATTGAATATGTCAATTACTTACAAAATATATCCATTGATATCAAATCAATTCGCTTATGGAGGTTAAAATGATATATTCAAGATTACTCAGTGCTTTGCTTTCAGCAGCAGTATCAGTTTCTCCGCTGAATTTCAGCAAGGCATCCGATGAGACAAAAAATACACTTAAAGATTCCGGCATAAATTACACCGAATCTACCGAAACTATAAACAATCCCGGAGCTGGCTACACAAGTACGGTCTGGATGAGCTGTGAACCCGGAAAAACTCCTGTGTTCAATCCCGAAGGAAGTCTTGTACTTATTTTTGTCGATATCGGCGGATTCTCATGCGGTTCAAACGGTACTACCGATGAGGAGGGAAATTATACCGAGGGAACAGATTACGATCTTGACGAAACTTTTTTCACGAATCTCAGGCAGACGCTCGAAAACTGCCGTCAAAACGGCTGTATTGTGTCACTGCGTTTCCGCTATGATGATGTCGGAAAACTTAACCCTGAACCCGCTACTTACGAAAAGGTATTCGATCATATCGAACAGATCCGCAAAGACGGATTTCTTGAAGATTACAAGGATATCCTCGCTTTTGTGGAAAGCGGATTTGTAGGTTCATGGGGCGAGCACTGGGGCGGAAAATACTGTTCCTTCGAGGATAAGGCTAAGCTTCTTGATGTGCTTCTTGACGTCGTGCCGGAGGAAATCCCTGTAACAGTAAGAACTCCCCTGACATTCACAACATGGGCTGGAATAGCTGAAGACGATATCGACGAATATATCTCTGAGCCGGGAAGTGACGCTGCCCGTGTGTGCCTTTACAATGACGGATATATGGGCTCTGATTCAGATTTAGGTACATACCATAATCGTGAAAGAGATCTTGTCTGGGTAAGCCGTCAGTCGCTGAATTCTTACTACGGCGGAGAATTCTCCGGAAATCTTGAATTTACACAAAAATATGAAACATATCTCCCTGAGAATTCCATTCCGGAAATGTACTATACTCACCTCAGCTATATTAATTCCAACATCTATCAGCTCTACAAGAATTACACCTTCGGGGAGCAGTATGACGTTGAAAACGTCGATAACAGCGCATATTACGGCGAAACTGTCTATAAATTCATGCGAGATCATCTGGGTTACCGCTTCGTTATAAGGGATTCCGACCTGAGCGGCGAGGTACCACAGGGCGGAATTCTCCGGCTTGAAGCAGATATCGAAAATACCGGCTTTGCGAATCCTATCATGAAGCAGAAAGCAGAAATAATCCTCGAAAAAGACGGTAACTATGTAAAAACAGAAGTCGATGTAAATACTAAAGAGTGGTATTCATGCACTACTTCGTCGCCGGAATTTGAAATGAAGATTCCCGGCGGACTTGAAACCGGTGAGTGGAATGTCTATTTCAAGCTGTCTGTGGGAAACAATACTTATGAGCAGATGCACATGCGTTCAGTGAAATTCGCAAACAACGGCACATGGAATTCAGCTCTCGGTGCAAATTATATGGGAAGCTTCACCGTAACAGCTTCTGATAATAATAAACAGCTGTCGGACGGAAGCTTCTGTCAGGTGAATGCAGAAAATCCTGTCGGAACATCTGACGGCGAAATGTTCACCATAAACAATATTTACGCTGCTGACGGATATGCCGGAAGTCCCTCTGAACGTGCAGAAGAAATAAAATACGCTGAAAAGGACGAAAACAGTCTCTATATTGCAAACGACGATAAATATCTCTATGTAATGGCTGAAATAAAGCACAATGCGGTGTCTCCTGTGTACAATGTGAGAGTAGAAAATGCAACTAACGGAAAGGGTTACTGGCTGTACTATCAGGGAAACGGCTTTATTTACTTTAATTCCGGAAAGCCCTACGGATGCGTTCAGAAACACAGCGGCAACGGAAATACAGTAGAATTCAGATTGCCTCTCGGAAGTCTCATGGAGCTTGAACCGGGAACTGTTATCAAAAATGTCCGTCTTTTCATTCAGGACGAAGCTGATTCATGGAAAAATGTCGGCGAACTGAATTCCGGTGAGTATCATGTTACCGATAATTTCAATGTATACTCGGCAAAGAAAACGATATATCCGACTGCCGGCGAAGAACTTACATTTGATGTAAAGACTTCCGGTGAGGGACTTTCATATCAGTGGCTTTTCAATGGCAGTCCTGTTGAAGGAGCAACATCACCATCGCTTACTGTAAAGGCTTCATCCGATATGGCTGGCGGTACATACTCCGTTGTGATAAAATCTCAGGACGGAACTGAAAAAACAGCGGATATATGCGGAGTTACGGATGTTATTCCAGCCGGACAAAAGGGCGATGTAAACCTTGACGGAAATGTGAATGCAGCTGACCTTGTACTGTTTCAGAAATATCTCCTCAGAACTGAAACTCTTACTTCTGAACAAGCAGTCAACGGCGACATGGACAGTGATAATATCCTCGATGTTTTTGATAACGTACTTCTCAGACGTGCAATCACTGGCAAAAATAAATAAAAAAATATGTAATTCTTGACTTTTTGTGTGAATGTGGTATAATATACTTATACCACATTATTTTTATTGTGAGGTGTATTTTTTTATGAAAAAATCATTTATAAACCGCATAGCAGCATCGGTTATCAGC
>JAFXEJ010000063.1 GCA_017513795.1 Ruminococcus sp. | reverse complement strand
GCTTTTCATCATGTATTCCTTGTTCCTTTCACAGATATTCCCTCATGATAATCATCAAGAAAGCTGTGATATCTGTCACCGTCATGATATGATATTATTTTCCGTAGATTTACATTTTCTGCACTGCGGAAAATATTCATATCCACCAACGGATTATTTTTTCTTAACTGCCGAAGAAGAAGCTTGATTTCCTTGCGTTTAGTTCCCTGATCGCTATTTTCAGCGATACTGCAAGCGCATCGTGTAAAATCAAGTTTATTTTCCATCTGCCACTGGATTATTCTTTCCTCACGGACAAGATAAAGCGGACGTATAAGCTCCATACCGCTGTAATTTTCGCTGTGAAGCTTAGGAAGCATTGTTTGCATCTGAGAGCCATAAAGCATTCCCATGAGAATTGTCTCCACAACATCATCAAAATGATGACCAAGTGCTATTTTATTGCATCCAAGTTCGGAGGCTTTTTTATATAACCAGCCCCTCCTGAGACGTGAACACAGGAAACAAGGATTTTTTCCGCTGTTACCGGCAGAATCAAAAACTGCTGTCCGGTACATCTGAAGTGGAATCCCCATTTCCGAGCAGTTTTGCTGGATTTTTTCCCTCACTTCATCTTTATAACCGGGATCCATAGCCAGAAATACTACATGAAAATCGGGTTTTCCGTAGCTTTGAAGCTGCTGCATACATTTTGCAAGCAGCATCGAATCCTTACCGCCAGAAATACATACAGCTATCCTGTCACCCGTATGAATCATATCGTACTGAGAAATTCCTTTGTTAAAGGGTTTCCAGATATGCTTTTTAAAATCGAAATCAGACATTGAAACGGAAAAGAACAATATCGCCGTCCTGCATCACATATTCCTTGCCTTCAAGACGAACAAGACCTTTATCCTTAGCAGCTGCCATAGTTCCGCATGCCATAAGATCGTCAAATGAGATTACCTCAGCACGGATGAATCCCTTTTCAAAGTCAGTATGGATTTTTCCGGCAGCCTGAGGAGCCTTTGTACCTCTTGTGATAGTCCATGCACGAACTTCCTGTTTTCCGGCTGTAAGGTAGGAGATAAGCCCGAGAAGCGCATAACCTTCCTTGATGATACGATTAAGACCTGATACTTCAAGACCGAGTTCTCCAAGGAACATAGCCTTTTCTTCGTCCTCCATATCAGAGATCTCAGCTTCGATCTGAGCACATATCGGAAGAACAGCAGAGTGTTCTTCTTCAGCGAGAGCCTTTACATTATTGTAGTTTTCGTTGGTTTCGATATTATTTACGAAGTCATTCTCACAGAGATTTGCGGCATAGATAACCGGTTTTGCTGAGAGAATGGGAGTAGATTTAATGAGTTCTCTTTCATCGTCAGTGAAATCAAATGCTCTTGCAGATTTTCCGTTTTCGAGATGAGCTTTAAGACGTTCAAGGAATTCGATCTCTGCAAGATATTTCTTATCGCCCTTGACAGCTTTTTTTGCACGGTCAATACGGCGGTCAATCATTTCAATATCAGAGAAAATCAGCTCTAAATTGATAGTTTCAATATCACGGAGAGGATTGATAGAGCCGTCAACATGGATTATGTTGGTATCCTCAAAGCATCTTACGACGTGAACGATAGCGTCAACCTCACGGATATCTGCAAGGAATTTATTTCCCAGACCTTCGCCCTTTGACGCGCCCTTAACAAGACCTGCAATATCAACGAATTCAAGTGTTGCGGGAGTAAATTTATCCGGCTCATACATTTCTGCGAGCTTATCAAGACGTTCGTCAGGAACAGATACAATTCCGACATTCTTTTCAATAGTGCAGAACGGATAATTTGCAGATTCTGCTCCGGCGTTTGTAAGAGCGTTAAAGAGTGTGCTTTTGCCTACATTAGGCAGACCAACCATACCAAGTTTCATTTTAAATAACAATTCCTTTCGTTTTAAATGCTGTTATGCGGGATTCTTCTGTTGTTTACAAGAGAATTCACAGCTCCGCCTCTGATGATTACATCACCGTCAGCAGTACCGATATCCTTCGGATTAGAAGCAAGAATACTCATGGTTACAGCAGAATCAAGAATAGATACATTTCCTGAGCCGACAGCGTCACCGATACCAGTAACGTCATCACCCTCAGAGTCAATGATAATCTCAGAATCCTGAATTTTTGTATTAATGTTTCCGCCAAGAGTTCCAATACAGGTATGCTTAGCAGAACGCATTTTCATATTTACCTTACCATTTCTGATAAAGATACTTCCTTCGCCTTCTTCAAGCGAACCTATGCCAGCAGCCTGAGCGCCAGTACAGGTAATATGAATGTCAGCTCCGGATGTAATTGAAGCAATACCACTGATACTGCCGATTCCGGCAACCTTGATTCCAGACATAGTTATATCAAGAGTGCATCTGTCAGAAATGCTTATATCAGCGTCACCGTGATAGCTTCCGATAGCAAGACCATTATGAGTATGCATAAGAAGCTTGATTTTACCGGAGATAAGATTAATTTCCGATTCATTTTCGTTGTAGCCGCCGCCGATACAAAGACATTCATTGCCGTTTGAGTTGATTTCAAGCATACCGGTAGTATTTATTGTAATATCCCCGTATCCGTGATCGTAATCGTTTCCGATGCCGATTCCGTCAGAAGCATTTCCGTCAATAGTAAGGGAACCCTTTCCGATCAGCTCGAACTGCGAACCCATCGGAACGTAGATACCGGAATACCCAAGTCTGTTGTTCTTTACGACATTAAGGCACAGACGTGCGTATTCGCCTATTGAGATAGTCGGCTTGCTGTTTCCGCTTGTTATGTTTACATTTTTCAAAGTGAGGTCACAGCTGTGATTATCCATAATTGAAATATTCATGCTTACAGGCTTGTCAGGATCCCCCACAATCGTAAGTTTGCTCTGATAAATATGTATATCAGTGTATTTTTCAAGCGCAAGCTTGAGCACATCGATTTCCACATCATTTCTTGCGGCGTAAATTTTCTTTGCACCATCAGGACGAACTTCAAGATTAGTTTTAATGATCTCATCCTTGATTTCAGAAGAAATACTGTTAAGGAATAGGGGCTTTGGTTTTGAAGTGACATATCCCTGAACAAGATCAACGCCAAGACGAATAACAGTTTTAAGCTCCTGAAGCGTTTCTACACCTTCAGCAAGAGACTGAAGCTGATTTTCATGACAGAATTCTATGACTGAAGTAACAAGCTGCTGCTTTTTAAGATCATTCTGAATATCACTGATAAGAGAACGGTCGATCTTAATGTAATCAGGTGAATATTTCAGCAGATTAGAGCTGTTAGCGTAACCAGTACCATAGTCATCAATAGCAAGCTGAGCGTGAGCGAAGCTGCATCTCTTTTTCAGAAGTTCAATTTCATCAGGAGTAGCAGCAGTGTTTTCTACGATTTCGATGATACATTTTTCGATAAGCTCGCCATATGTAAGGTAAAGTTCGTTATAATCCTCGTCTGTAAGAAGACTGTTAGGCAAACAATTTATAAAAAGCTTTTTATTTTCAAACACCTGCTGATTATCACTGAGAATTTTCAGTGTATTGAAGAATGTATGCTTTTCAATCTCATAAAGATTATTCTGTGCGTCAGCAATTTTTAGTATCTGTGTTGCAGTCATTTTTATATCGCCGGCAGTCCTCATGAGAGCCTCATATGCAACGATTTCTCCTGTAGTAGTTTCAACGATAGGCTGGAAGTGGTATGTAAGAAGATTCTCACGGATTATACGAGAGAACAGAAGCGCATTCTTGTATGAATCTTTTTCACGGATATAATTTTCTTCAGAGAACCAGTTTATAACACGTCTGCGGTCAGTTCTTGCTTCATAGAGAGCGAATTCCGAATAATTCACAAGCATATTGAAGTCAGAAGCTTCTTCCGGAAATGAAGAACAGCCAATCGAGAGACTAAGACGGCTCTTATCAGAAATATCAATTATTTCACCAAAATCATCAGTAAGAACGCAGTTCTGAACAGCTTCATCCATGCTGTTAAGGATTGTATAAATATCCTTTTTGTCGTAATCGCAGAAAAATGCACAGATCTCGTAATTCGATTTTGAACCGATGATAATGTTATCATTGGAAAAACCCTTTATTGTTTCAGCAACAGAAGTAAGACAACTGTTTGCATTATCAACTGTAAGATATGAACCAAGCTTGTCAAGTCCGTTGATGTAGAGGGTAGCCAGACAACAGTTCTTTGATTCATTCATAATTTTTCTTACTTTATTTGAAAAAGAGGGATAAGAAAGCAGACGTGTAACAGGATCCATTTCTGCAAAACGGTCAGGTCTGTTGATTTCGTTGATGCGTCTTGAAAAATCCTGGACAAATCCAAGCCATTCATCGCTGCTTTCATAGATATTCATTTTTATAAAACGGGTAGTGTTGTTATCCTGAAATCTGTAGATATGCTTCTGACCTTCAACAGGATTTTTCGAAATTTTTTCAAGAAGATTAAAGAATTCAAATTCATTCAGCTTATTAGTAGGACATGAAAGCATTCTGCACGCTTCACCATCGAGATAAGCTGTCTTATCCTTTGCGATATACATAAAAGCGCCGATATTTCCAACAAACTGCTGGAAGATAAGCCAGTCACGGCTAAGTTCAGGAGGGCTTTTTTCCAAATTAAAAATACTCATATCTGCTCCATTTGCCGCATATTATTGATTAAAGGCAATCATGCGGTGCTGTATTATACGGTATACAGCGACCGTATTTTCCGAATTTATACACTTTCATTATACAACTTTACAGTCATCAAGTCAATAGTTTTATCAGATTTTAAGCAGAATTAACAGAAACGACATATACACTCTGACTGAAAATAAAATTCAGGAAATATAAAAATCCGCCCTGCAAAAAACAGAGCGGATTTATGTACAGTTTAGTCAAGGAAATCCTTGACCTTTTTGCTTCTGCTGGGATGACGAAGTTTTCTCAGTGCTTTAGCTTCGATCTGACGGATACGCTCACGGGTTACATCGAAACGCTGTCCTACTTCTTCAAGAGTGCGTGATTTACCATCCTCAAGACCGAATCTGAGTTTAAGAACCTTTGCTTCACGGTCAGTAAGTGTAGCAAGAACTTCGTTGAGCTGTTCTCTCAGAAGTGTATGTGATGCCGCTTCTGCCGGAGCAGGAGCATTGTTATCAGGAATAAAGTCTCCGAGATGGCTGTCTTCTTCCTCACCGATAGGAGTTTCAAGAGAAACAGGATCCTGAGCTACACGCATGATCTCACGAACCTTATCTACAGGCATATTGATCTTTTCTGCAATTTCTTCCGGACTCGGATCATGACCATTTTCATGAAGAAGCTGGCTGGAAACCTTCTTAACCTTAGTAATAGTCTCAACCATATGAACAGGAATACGGATAGTTCTTGCCTGATCTGCGATTGCTCTTGTAATAGCCTGACGTATCCACCATGTAGCATATGTGGAGAATTTGAATCCCTTGGTGTAGTCGAATTTCTCAACAGCCTTGATAAGACCGAGATTTCCCTCCTGAATGAGATCGAGGAACTGCATTCCTCTGCCGACATACTTTTTGGCGATACTTACAACAAGACGGAGATTAGCCTCAGAAAGTCTTTTCTTTGCATAGGGATCGCCCTTTGCCATTCTCTGAGCAAGCTCAATTTCCTCCTCAGTTGTAAGAAGCGGAACACGACCGATTTCCTTGAGATAAATCTTTACCGGATCATCAATAGCGATACCTTCTGTTGAGAGTGCAAGTTCCAGATCATCGGTAAGAGTTGAATCAAGACCTATTTTAAGGTCTGCATCGATGTTCATGTCCTCAACGATCTCGATATTAAGTGTTTCGCAGTTGTCATAGAAGGTATTGATCTGGTCAACATCGAAATCCATTTCTTCGAGAGCGTCTGTAATTTCCTTTGTCGTCAGCTTTCCGTTTGCCTTTCCCTGTTCCATAAGGGCGTCAATGGTGTGTCTTTTGTTTTCCATAAAAGATCCTCCTATTTTTTACTTTTTGATTTAAAAAGCCTGCGTAAATCTTCATCGCTCATATCCTTGCCTGCGGGAGAGCTGAAGTTTTTCAGAACGTTTATGCAGTCATTAAAAACGTTCCGGTTTATAGTGAATTCACGGTTCGTAACATCTATCCGGCTTATTCTTCCCATTTCCTTGTCGGATAATTCACCAGCCATAAGTGACAGCGTAAATTTTTCCGTTGATTTCATTTTTTCCAGAAGTGCCGTGTATAGTTTTTGGTTCAGAGCCGTAATAAATATCTCCGGCGGTGCTGATTTTTCAATATCAGCTGCTTCATCCGGATGTCTGAGCAGAAAATTAATGATACATTCTTCTGCTCTGGCTTCTTTTTTATGATCCCTTGATTCAGGATTAAGGTCATCATTATCATAAGACGCTTTTGACGTAATATTGCGCCATTCCATCTTTTTCTCAGTCCGGAAATTCTTTTTCAGCAGACTGTCAATGTGAGTTTTAAGAACCTCTGTGGGAATATCACATTTTCGTGAAGTCCGTGATATATAAACCTCTCGTTCAAGAGGAGATTCAATTGCAGCAAGTACTTTTGAAGCACGTCTGAGGAGTTCGACACGTCCTGCCTCGGTGGAAATATCAATCCCATCCTCACACCTGTCAAGCATAAAGTCATTAGCGTCATCCGAGCCGTCTATAAGCATTTTAAAGCGGTCACGTCCGAATTTTTTTATGTATTCATCGGGATCCTTTGCGCCTTCCATGCGAAGAATTCTTGTACGCATTCCGACATCTGCAAAGTGGTTTATAGCTTTCTGAGTTGCTTTCTGACCGGCGCCGTCACTGTCGTAGGCGATAATTATTTCTTCTGCGTAATGGCTCATAAGCCGTGCCTGGTTAGCAGTAATAGCAGTTCCGAGAGTAGCAACAGCGTTATCGAAGCCTGCCTGATTGACTGCGATAACGTCCATATAGCCTTCACAGAGAATCAGCCGTTTTGTATCAGCATTCTTTGCGAAGTTCATGGAAAAAAGATTAGACCCCTTGTCAAAAACCGGAGTTGCTCCGGTATTAAGATATTTTGGCTGTGAGTTATCAAGTACACGTCCGCCGAAACCGATAATATTTCCTCTCAGATCTACTATAGGGAACATTACACGCTTGCGGAAAATATCAAATATCGTACCTTTTTTTGATCTTGAACCGAGCCACGCATCAATAATTTCTTCATCAGAATACCCTTTTGAACGAAGCGTATCTGTAAGTGCGTTCCAGGAATCAGGGGCATATCCAAGACCATATTTTTTTATGATCTGCGGCGAAAGCTTTCTGTCAGCGAAATATTTCAGTCCCGACTTATCATTGCCCTTGATAAGCTGCGTGTAAAAGAAATTCGCAGCAATACGATTCATTTCGTAAATACGGGTTTTTCTTTTAGCAAACTGACTGTCACGGGAATTCTCCTGAGGAACTTCAAGTCCGGAGCGTTGTGCAAGAAGCTTTACAGCTTCAGTAAAATCAAGATTTTCAGCCTTCATTGTAAAGGTAATTACATCACCGCCAGCACCGCATCCGAAACAGTAGAAGCTCTGTGTATCAGTAAAAATAGTACAAGACGGAGTTTTTTCGGAATGAAAAGGGCACGAACATACAAAATTTCTACCGCGTCTGATTATATTGACATACGCTCCCATGACATTTTCGATAGGATTTGCATTTCGCAGCCTGTAGAGAAAATCATCATTTTTCTGCATAGAGAAATCTCCGTTATTTCCAGAACTTAGGAACGAAAAGCTCTGTATAAAGGTCAACTGCGTATTCGTCGCTCATTCCGGAAATGTAATCGCACACCGCACGGTGATTATCAGTTTTTTTCATTATGTCCTGATATTCCTGCGGCAGAAGATTACTGTTTTCAATGAAGAATGAATAGAGTTTTTTTACAAGCAGTTCTGCTTTGTATTCTTCCTGTTTTGCAGCCGGATTCATATACACTTTTTCAAACATAAAGGCTCTCAGATCATCATGAGCCTTTCTGATTTCAGGCATAAAATCAATTTTTTCCGGTCCGTGCTCAATAACAGAAGCAACAAGAGTTGTAATTCTTTTTGTTTTTGTATCGCCAAGAACCTTCACGCAATCATCGGGGAGATCATGATTAAAAAGAATTCCTGCACGAATAGAATCCTCTATATCGTGATTGATATAGGCAATAGTATCTGCAAGCCGTACAATACAGCCTTCTTTTGTATCTGCGGTCATATTGGTATGACATTCTATACCGTTACGGACAGCAAAAGTCAGATTAAGTCCTTTGCCTTTTTTTTCAATTTCCTCAACGACACGGACGCTCTGAAGATAATGCTTGAAGCCATGGGGACAAATTTCATTGAGAACGGCCTCACCGCAGTGGCCAAAGGGGGAGTGTCCCAGATCATGTCCGAGAGCAACAGCCTCAGTCAGATCCTCATTCATTCCCATGCCTCTGGAAATCGTACGAGCGATCTGAGATACTTCAAGCGTATGAGTAAGTCGGGTTCTGTAATGATCTCCGACAGGGGAGAGGAAAACCTGAGTTTTACGTTTAAGTCTGCGGAAGGAATTACAATGAAGAATTCTATCCCTGTCACGCTGGAAATCAGTTCTGTACGGACATTTTTCTTCTTCCTGCAGCTTACCTGTGAAGAATGCATCAGTGCTTTTGCAGGCATATTCACTGAGAATAGCCGCTTCTTTTTGTTCAAGTTGTTCTCGTACAGTCATAAAATCCCTCCCATATTATTTTACGGACGAAAAGTCTTCGTAAAGTTCTTCGATATCCTCAATCTGTGCAGTACCGTTAGTAATTTCAGTAAGTTCCTTGATAAGCGGCTGAAGATTTTCAGACAGCACAAGGATTTCAAGTGAAACAGACTGACCGAAATCCGAATTAACGGTAATAGTTTTATAATTCGGCAATATGTATGCAATCTTGCCGTACATAGTATATTCAGCGGAGATTTTCAGTCTGTGACAAAGGCACATATCCATAATCTGGGCAGCATCACAGGCAAGTGAAGCCGCATGAGAATATGCACGAACAAGACCGCCGCCGCCGAGAAGAATTCCTCCGAAATAACGTGTTACCACGATACAGACATCAGTAAGACCACGCTTTTGAAGAACATCAAGAACTGGCATTCCGGCTGTACCCTGAGGTTCTCCATCGTCGGAATAACGGGAAATATTATTATCCCTGAGAATATATGCGTAAACGTTATGCTTAGCCTTACGGTGTTCCGCCTTGATTGAATTCACGAATTCAACAGCTTCCTCATTAGTTTTAACCGGAGCTATATAGCCAATGAATTCCGATCTTTTTTCAATAAAGGAGTCCTTCGCAGGCGCAGAAATGGTAATGTAATTCATAGTAATACCTTTAAAATTATAACGCAAAAAGCCGGTCAATTGAGACCGGCTATAAAAATTACTTGTCCATATTGAAACGCTTCTTGAATCTGTCAACACGTCCGCCTGTATCAACAAGCTTCTGCTTTCCGGTATAGAACGGATGGCACTTTGAGCAGATTTCAACCTTGATGTTTTCCTTTGTGGACATAGTCTCCATTACGTTACCACAGTGGCAAGTAATAGTTGTCTTTACAAAATTAGGATGGATTCCCTCTTTCACGATTGTCACCTCTTTCGGTAGAATTTATAACCGAGCAGCCCATCAGTTGCCTTAGACAGTAGTGCTTCATTAATTACAGTTATACATTATATCATAACTTTATATAATTGTCAATAGTTCTGATAAATATTTTTTATTTTTAATTAATACAGCTGATTATTTCATTACCTTTGTAAAATCATCAGCAAGCTTTTTCTCAAGAATTTCAGCTTCTTCGTGAGTAGCAGTCTTTGCAGTGAAATATGTCTTGATCTTAGGCTCTGTTCCAGAAGGACGAACTATAGCCTTTGAACCGCCTTCAAGGAAGAATGCAAGAACATTTGATTTCGGGAGTGTAAGAGCAGTTTCAGTTCCGGAAGCAATATCCTTGGAGATACTATTCTGATAATCATCAGTTCTTACAACTTTCAGACCACCGATTTCAGCAGGAGCATTTTCTCTGAGCTGAGTCATAATCTCAGTCATTCTGTTCATACCACTTTCACCTTCAAAAGTGAAGCTGTGAAGTGTCTGATAGAACACACCATACTTCTTGTACATATTTTCTCTTGCCTGAAGAAGTGTGATTCCCTGAGTACGATAGTAAGCAGCCATCTCGCAGATAAGCATTGAAGCATTTACAGCATCCTTGTCACGGACATATGAACCTGAAAGGTAGCCATAGCTTTCCTCAAAGCCGAAAATATAGCGTTTTTCTTCGCCCTTGGATTCAAGGAAACCAATCTGCTCACCAATAAATTTAAAACCAGTAAGTACATCAATAATCTCAACGCCGTATTCCTTACCAATAAGATTTACTATGTCAGTTGTAACGATAGTCTTGACAGCAATCGGATTCTCAGGCATTGTTCCATTCTTGATTCTCTGCTCACAGATGTATTCAAGAAGCATTGCGCCTACTTCGTTACCGGAGAAGAGAGCATAATCATCACCGTCCGGAACAGCAATACCAACACGGTCGCAGTCAGGATCAGTTGCAAGAAGAAGATCAGGCTTTACCTCACGGCAGTATTTCAGACCAACTTCAAGAGCTTCACGAATCTCAGGATTCGGATAAGGACATGTAGTGAAGTTGCCGTCAGGATTTTCCTGTTCCTTAACAATAGTTACATCTGTAATACCAAGTCTCTTGAGAATTTCACGAACAGGCTTATTTCCAGTTCCGTTGAGGGGAGTGTAAACAACTTTAAGTCCGCTTGAAGCGCAGAGTTCTGTGTTGATTCCTTCAGCAAGAACATGTTTATAGAAATCTTCCATAACCTCGTCGCCAATATAAGAAATATTTCCCTTTGCAAGTTCTTCATCAAATGAGGAGTGCTTCACTCCTGTAAACATATCAAGAGAATTTATCTTTTCAAGGATAATCTCAGCACCTCTGAGGGTAATCTGACAGCCATCATCGCCGTAAACCTTGTAGCCGTTGTACTTAGCAGGATTGTGGCTTGCTGTTACCATGATACCGCCCTGACATTTGAGTGCACGGACTGCAAATGAAAGACAGGGTGTAGGAAGAAGCTCCGAGTAAATATATACCTTGATGCCATTAGCAGCAAGAACCTCAGCAGCAGCCTTTGAGAATACATCAGACTTGATACGGCTGTCATATGAAACAGCAACAGAAGGATTATCATATTCCTGATTAAGATAATCAGCAAAACCTTGTGTCGCACGTCTTACAGTGTATATATTCATACGATTTGTTCCAGCGCCAATAACACCTCTGAGACCGCCGGTACCGAATTCAAGATCACGGTAAAATCTGTCATTGATTCCATCTATATCATTTTTAATATCTGCAAGTTCAGTCTGTAGATCAGGATCCTCTTTAGCATTTTCGCACCAAAGCTTGTAAAGTTCCATTTCTGTCATGGAAAAACCTCCTAAAACAAATATATTATATTATATCATAATCCATTTTTTTTGTAAAGACTTTTTTACTAAAAAATACAAATATTTTTATTTTGACAAATTATCTCTATTATTTTTCGTTTTTAATATATTATATAAAGCTGATAATGCCAGAGGAATGAAAAACGCTGTAAAAGCAGATATTATGCTGTCTGCAAGATTATTACCAGTAATTCTGATTAAGAACAGATCATGCAGCAGATATACAGCAAGTGTATGGTTTCCGGCAATTTCAAGAGCTTCTCTGAATTTCTTTGTAATACTCATGTTGTAGATTGTATTGGTTAATAAAAATACAAGTGCAATTCCGCACACAGGAACAATAAATTTATTCATGCCAATAATAAATATTGCTTCAGCGTACGATAACTTATCTGTATTGAATACATTTTGGAAATATTCAAGCTGACCTGATATTCCGTGTCTGTATACAGGAAAAATTCCTATATATACAAATCCAAGCAGCATAAGAATCGGTATACCGTATTTTTCTGTTTTTTTCCGATATGACGGTATAAGAGTTCCAAGATAATAAAAGGGGAGGAAATCGGCAAGCTGTCTCAGAATACTGATATCCAGAGGAACTTTCCAGTTCATCAGAAGTATTATACAATATGTGATTCCAAAAGTAATTGTACGGCATCCGAGTTTTTCACCAACAAAAAAGATACTGTCAGCAATAATTATAAAAATCAGATACCAATAAGGAGTATTTATTATAAACTGCGAAATACTGTTTCTTCTCAGCAAGAAAAAAACAAAAACAGTCATAATAATATAAGGTAAGGCAATACGCCTTATACGTTTAATCAACCAATGAATATCCGTTTTCATCGTTACACAGCATATCCAGCCGCTGACAAAAACAAAAAGCGGCATATGGAAAGAGTAACATAATCTGAAAAGAAATGCATTTTCATAAACCGCCGGATCACTGTTCCACACCTGACTTATAACATGACCGATGATTACAAGAATTATTGCGATTCCCTTGATAAAATCAAGTTCCGGAATTCTTTTTCTCAAATTCATCCTCCTTTTTTCTGAAAAAGGCTGCCGCATTTACGCAGCAGCCTTTCTATTAATCTCCGAAAGAAACACCTATATCACGGGCAGCAATAACAAGATGATTCTCTGTATCAACAAATTTTGTCTTTCCAGCAATATCATCAAGCTTGTTGGAAGTGATCTTATTTCCGATTTTTGCAACAGTACGTCCGTATTTCTCTTTTGCGATAAGGTAAGCAGCATGAACTCCGAACTGAGTAGAAAGTACTCGGTCATAAGCACTTGGTGCTCCGCCTCTGAGCATATGTCCGGGAACACATACACGAGCTTCAATACCGGTATTAGCCTGAATCTGTGCTGCAATGCGGCTTGTAGCAGTAGTTATCTGAGCTTCAGCACGTTTTTTTGCACGTTCTTTCTTCTTCATCTGCGCCTCTGCCACATCGAAAGCCCCCTCAGCGACAGCAAGAATCGAGAAAGCCTTGCCGCTTGCACTTCTTGCCATTACAGCGTCACATACCTTGTCAATATCGTATGGAATCTCAGGGATAATGATGATATCCGCACCGCCGGCAATACCAGCGTTAAGAGTAAGCCAGCCTGCCTTGTTTCCCATAATTTCGCACACAAGGATTCTTGAATGACTTGCAGCTGTTGTGTGAAGTCTGTCGATAACATCGGTAGCGATATCAACTGCTGTATGGAAACCAAAAGTTACATCCGTACCGTAAATATCATTGTCTATGGTTTTCGGCAAACCGATTACATTAAGTCCTTCGTCAGCAAGAAGCTTTGAAGTCTTGTGGGTACCATTTCCGCCAAGAGTAAGAAGACAGTCAAGCTTTTGCTTTTTGTATGTCTCCTTCATATTCTTTACTTTGTCAATATTATCTTCACCAATGACCTGCATCATCTTGAATGGCTGACGTTTTGTTCCGAAAATCGTTCCGCCCTGTGTAAGAATACCTGAAAAAGCTGAGGGCTGCATATCCATACAGAGATTATTGATAAGTCCGTAGTATCCATTTGAAATTCCTACGATTTCAATATTATCCTCGCCGAAGCGTTCATAACAAGCTTTGGCAACACCTCTGATTGTGGCGTTAAGTCCGGGACAATCACCGCCGCTGGTGAGAATTCCTATTCTTCTTTTCATTGTTTTTTACCTCCGTTTACGTCTTGAAATTGCTGAGATTCTGCTCAAAAAACTGCTGAAGCTTTTCCGGAGGCATAGGCTTTCCATAAAGGAATCCCTGAGCGTAATCACAACCAGCCATCCGGAGAATAGACTCCTGAACGTTATTTTCAATGCCCTCGGCAATTGTTTCAATTTTCTTTGATTTAGCAATTCTGATAACTGATGCTACAATTTCGTATGCTATGTTGTCATGTTCGATATCAGTGATAAAAGATCTGTCAAGTTTCAGGAGAGTAATCGGCAGTGTCTGGAGATAGCTGAGTGATGAATATCCTGTACCGAAGTCATCCATAGCAAGCTTGACGCCGAGTTCACGAAGCTTTTTCATCTGCGCCACAGCAAAATCAATATCGTTCAGCGCAAGACTTTCTGTAAGCTCAATTTCAAGCCACTGAGGTTCAAGACCTGATTTTACAAGAGCATCAAATACTTTTTCTTTGAGATCCGTCTGATAGAAGTCACTTGAAGTGAAATTAACAGACATTACTATCTTCGGAAAGCCCATTTTCTGCCAGAGAACATTCTGACGGCAGCCTTCGTTGAGTACAAACTCCGTAATACGTCCTATAAGATGACTGCGTTCAGCGATAGGCACAAACGCATCAGGAGTAACAACAGTACCGTCGGGTCTGATCCAGCGGATAAGTGCTTCTACGCCCATAAGTCGCCCTGTAGAAAGGTCTATCTTAGGCTGGTAGAAAAGCGAAAATTCATTTCGGTTCAAAGCAAGCACAAGAGCTTTTTCCATTTCTGTTGTATAGATGATTGAATCATGCATGCTTGATTCATAGCCGTAAATGCTCGACTGATTTCCGCTGCCTGATTTAAGAGCAAATTCAGCATGTTCCATTACATCAAGGAAGGAATCTCCATCCTCAGGCATTCTTGAATATCCGGCAGAACAGCTGAGATTAATAGAGGCAAGCTCATCGACAGCAAGCTTTGCGAATTCCTCCTGAATTGATTTGACTGTTCGTACAGGAAGCTCATCGCTGCCGTAGTCACGCAGGATAAGAGCAAAGTTATCGCCGCTTATACGAGCCGCAAGACCTCCGGGAGTTACAAATTTATAAAGTATATGAGCAAAATTACGGAGCACATAGTTTCCGTTTGCATATCCGCAGGTATCATTGATAATATGGAATCTGTCGATATCAAGAACGATTATCCAGTATGAATAATTAAGCAGTCGGCAGGTATCATAAATTTCCTGACCGGCATTCATAAGCTTATTTCTGTTTGCGATTTCCGTTACTTCATCAATATACGCAAGACGTTCAATGAGAGCATCCTTTTCATGCTCCTGAGTGCTGTCAAGGAGCGCACCACCGAACAGGGGGAGGGTATTATCTGTTCCCTTAATCGACTTATATCGGTATGAATACCAGCGAAAATTATTATCTGCTGATTTAATACGCATTTCAATGCTTTTTACCTCAGCACTTGTTGACTTTATAGCACTGTCAAAGGCAATTCTGTCATTCGGATGAATAAGGGCACGGAAATCATTGAGAGAAATTCCATTGCTTTTCAGTCCGAGCATACGGATAAGTTCAGACGAAGCAATGAATTTTTTTCTGTCCGTACTTATTATAATACCGATTTCTGCAAGTTCCATGGATGAATTGAAGAAGTCATTGGCGCTTGCAAGATTCACTTTCATTTTCTTGATTTCGGTGAGATTAAATCCAGTAGAAAGATAAAGACATTTTTTCTTTGTCTTTTTTACAAGCGAAGTACTCCATGCAATACTTGTAATAGTACCGTCAGCATTTTTAAATTTTGTTTCATACGATTTGCTTCCGACTATTTTATCAAAACCCTTGCTGTCAGGGGCATTAATCCCGAAAGCCTTCCATACAGCAGATTTTTTATTAGAGTCATTTTCAGAGAGACCAAGAAGTGTTCTCAGTTTTTTATTAATAAAGACATAGGAAAAATCATCACTCCAGATAATCATTTCTGTATTAAGATTTTCAGCTACCTCAGGCTTGATGAGATTACTTGTCTTATTTTTCTGCAACCATGCAAAAATAAAAAGAAGCAGCGGCAGAAAAACGATTGTAAAAAGATATATAATAATTGTTTGTAATGCCATATCCGGAACGAAATAGCAGTATGCACCAACTGCTGCGGTTGCTGCAGCGATAACAAGAGTCGCTGCCAGTGGATTAAATTTATGCATTACAACCGCCTCCTTATAATTTTATAAGCTTATTATAGCAAATTTAACTGAAAATGTCAACGAAAAAATAAAATTTCATCCACAAATTTTATGAAATTATCTGAAATGAACAAGAAAATATCACAAAATATACACTTTTGACTGATATAGTGTTATAATAATGAATGAAATAAAAATCAAAATTTTCGTGAATCTGTTCATTTGCGAAAATCTTCAGCACGGAGGTAAAAATATGGCTCATATATTAATTGTAGACGATGAGGCAAATATCAGACGAGTTGTTCGTGAGTACGCCGAATTCGAAGGATACAATGTAACAGAAGCTGAAAACGGCATGGAAGCAGTCAATCTCTGCCGCGAAAACGATTATGACCTTATCATCATGGACGTCATGATGCCAAGACTCGACGGTTATTCCGCCTGCAAGGAAATACATAAGACGAAGTCTATTCCGGTAATCATGCTTTCAGCAAGAGGCGAGGAATATGATAAGCTTTTCGGTTTTGAGATAGGCGTTGACGATTACGTTACAAAGCCTTTTTCACCTAAAGAGCTTATGGCAAGAATCAAAGTAGTTATCAAGCGGAATGCACAGTCTGCCACAGCATCTGCACAGGATAAGTATGTATTCGGCGGTCTTGAAGTTAACATTTCAGGCAGAGAAGTATATGTCAACGGCGAAAAAGCTGCAATGACTCCAAAGGAATATGACCTCCTTTTCTTCCTTGTCAAGAACAGAAATATCGCACTCTCCAGAGACAGACTTCTCGAAGAAGTCTGGGGATACGACTTCTTCGGCGACGACAGAACAGTAGATACACACATCAAGATGCTCAGAAACAGCCTGAAAGAATACCGCAGTTATATTGTTACGCTGAGAGGAATGGGATATAAATTTGAAGCTGATCAATAAAATCCGTAAATTCAGCAGTACAATATCACTTAAATACAAAATATGGATATATTTTATAGTCTTTACGATAGCTGTCTTTGTACTGCTATGGATATTTCAGATACTATTTCTTGAAAAATTCTACGAATCAATGAAAACAAGAGATGCAGCAGAGTGTCTTGACGAAATTTCGGAATCATATAAAAAAATGGACCCCTCTGAATTCAGCAGTTATATTGACGATATGGCTGTTGAACACGATATTTGTATAGAGGTTCTTGACCGATACCGCCGCTCTATATATTCCAGCGACGCTATCGGTGACTGCCTTATTCATGGCAGAGAAAACAGAACTCAGGTTTACATCACAAGTATACTGGAAAGCAAAGAAAGAAAAATACGCTACAAGATCAGGAATATCCGGAGCGACTGCGATATGCTTATTTTTGGCTGTGCTCTTGGTAATCCCGATAATCCGGAGGGATATCTCCTCCTAAACTCCGCTATGGTTCCTGTCGGAGCAACCGTTATGATAATCAAAAGGCAATTAATGATAACAACAGTCCTTCTGATTATTCTTGCTTTTTTCA
This sequence comes from Ruminococcus sp., assembly GCA_017513795.1. Taxonomy (GTDB): domain Bacteria; phylum Bacillota; class Clostridia; order Oscillospirales; family Ruminococcaceae; genus Ruminococcus. The sequence goes on along the minus strand of JAFXEJ010000063.1, from coordinate 4,423 downwards.
TTTCATTGTATCTTTCAAACTGGATTGCACGACCAATCACAAATATAACAAAGTCTGCGGAAAAACTCGCAAAAGGTGATTTCGGAACAAAATTTGACGGCAGAGGATATCTTGAATCACAAAAACTTGCAGAAACGCTCACCTATGCAGAAACAGAACTTTCACGGGTAGATACCATGCAGCGTGATCTTATTGCCAATGTTTCGCACGATCTGAGAACACCTCTTACAATGCTTAAAGCTTATGCTGAAATGATAAGAGATCTCTCCGGCGATAATCCTGTAAAGCGTAATGAGCATCTTGAAATAATAATCAACGAAACTGATCGTCTTGCACTACTTGTCAATGATATTCTTGATCTCTCAAAACTTGAAAGCGGAAAGTTAAAAATGAATCCGACAAATTTCGAGATAAAAAGCAAGCTTGAAGAAATAATCGGCAGATTCAGCGGTATTTCCGAAAAAATGGGATACAATATCCATTTTTCATCTGACGGTGAAAAAATGGTAAACTGTGATATAGTAAAAATCGAACAAGTTATCTACAATCTTATAAATAACGCTATAAACTATACCGGCGATGATAAACAGGTATTTGTAAGACAGAAAAATACAGAAGACGGCGTCCTTATTGAGGTTGAAGATACAGGCGACGGTATCGAAGAAGAAAAAATAAAGCTGATTTTCGACAAATATTACCGTTCCGAAAACCATAAACGTGAAGTTGTTGGTACGGGTCTTGGACTCTCAATAGTCAAGGCTGTATTAAAATTACACAACTACGATTACGGTGTAAGATCAACTTTGGGCAAGGGTTCAACCTTCTGGTTCAGAATTAGCGAATGAAAAATTAACTTTAATTTTACATTCTCGTCACGAAATGAACATAAATCTATGTTATACTGATATTGCTGAGGGAAATATCCCTGAGCTGATTTTCATGGTAATTAAGCGTTTACCCCAACGTTTAATTATTAAATCCCCAATAATCCCTATATCATGGCAGATGAGCTTCCTGAAAAGGAGGCTCGTTTGTTTTTCCTTGACGAATTTTACAATTTGTGATATAATTTCATCCGAAAGCAGGTGAACACTAATGAAGATCGACAGTAATTGCATTGGAATTCTTAAAAAACTTGAATCATCAGGATTTCAAGCATTTTTTGTTGGCGGATGCGTACGTGATACTTTAATGAATCAGGAAATCAACGATGTTGATGTAACAACTGACGCTCTGCCTGAACAGATAATCTCTGTTTTCAGCGGATACAAGGTAATCCCAACCGGTCTGAAACATGGAACTGTTACTGTTGTAAGCGAAGGAGTTCCCTTTGAAATAACAACATTTCGCATAGACGGAAACTACAGCGATTCACGCCATCCGGACAGTGTAACTTTTTCCAGTGATATAAAGGACGATCTGTCACGCCGTGATTTTACAATAAATGCTATAGCAATGGACAAGGATGGAAATATCACTGATCCTTTCGGCGGAATGAATGATATCAGCAACAGGATCATACGCTGTGTTGGTGCTCCGGATCTTCGTTTTTCTGAAGACGCTCTCAGAATCATGAGAGCTGTACGATTTTCATCACAGCTTGGTTTTAAAATCGAATCTGAAACACGCAAAGCTGTATTATCAATGAAAAAGAGTCTTGAAGATATTTCTCGTGAACGAATCCGTGAAGAACTTGACAAACTTATTTGCGGAAAAAATGCAGCAGATGTTCTGCTTGAATATAAGGAAATAATCGGAGAAATCATACCTGAAATGTGTGATTGCTTTGATTTTGAGCAGCATTCACGATATCACAAATATGATATATATGAACATAGTATCAGAGCATTGGAAGCTGTTCCGTGTGATTCAGTTTTCCTGCGCAGAACAATGCTGCTTCACGATATAGGAAAACCCTGTTCATTTAAAATGGGGGAGGACGGATACGGGCATTTCAAAGGACATGCACAGAAAGGCGAAATCATTGCAGAAGAAATATTGCGCCGACTGAGATACGACAACCGTACTATCGATCTCACTTGCACGCTTATTGCAAGACATAGTGATAAAATCGGCAGTGAAAAACATATAAAACGTCTGATATCAAAACTCGGGACAGAAACATTTATCATGCTTATGAAAATGAAAAAAGCCGATAACTGCGCTAAAAACGACTTTGTTCTTTTGGAAAATGAATTATTCGATGAATATATCAGAACGGCAGAACGCCTTGAAAAAGAGGGATGCTGTCTTAAACTTTCCGATCTCGCTGTTAAGGGAAATGATATAATTTCTCTTGGATTCAATGGACCGGAAGTCGGAAAAATTCTCAACGAACTGCTGGAGCGTGTTATAAATGAAGATCTGCCAAACGAAAAAGATACGCTGATAGATTTCATAAATATCTATATTAAAAGCATTATTTAAAAATAAAAAATGGTAATTTTACATTCATAATAATAGAGAAAACCTCCGCAGAGATTTTTACTGCGGAGGCTTTTGATTTTCATGTTACAAATAGTTTTTTAATTTTTATGATTCCGGGAGACTTGGAATAATATGCAGAACAAATCTCTGGATTGCCAGCGCATCCTTATTAGTTATTCCATCGCCGTTTCCAATTACATCAGCAGCAGCAAGACCTTCTGCTGATAACTGATATTCATCAGGATTTCCGAGATACTGAAGAATAAGAACAGCATCATTAAGATAAACATTTCCGTCGCAGTTAGCATCGCCAAAAATTCTGAGCTGCCATTCAAAAACCGGATATCCATCATTTAGGTCTACATTCGTATTTTCCACAAAAGGAGCACCAAGATCAACGGCAATTGTTTTGAGCTGTGATGAGATAAGTCCTGTACATCCACCCTGTGCTGCTCCGGCTACTCCGCCTGAAGCTGCTGAATTAAGATAATAATTATTTTTGTAAGTTATAATATTTGCACTCTTATCGCCCTTAACGTTCATACCGGAAATTCCGCCGATTGATTTTCCATCGGCAAGCTCACCAGCAAAGTAGCAGTTCTTTACTGTAGCATCATAGGAAACTGCATATTCACCGCTTGAAACTGTTCCGCAGATTCCGCCTACATTTCCTGTTGCAGAGCTTATCGTAGCATTTACATAACAATTTTCAATTGTACCACCATTATGTAACTTTCCTGCAATACCGCCAACGTGATCTGTACCATTTACTGTTCCGGTGAAATTGCAGTTACGGATAATAGCACCATCACCAGCAACACCAGCGATTCCTCCGGCATACTCATTATTCGGGAAAGTCTGTCCTGTAATATTTCCGCTTACACTGAGATTTTCAACAACAGTGGTATCATCAACGTTATAGTTCAGTCTTCCGAAAAGACCGGCATTCAGACCATTGGTATTTACTGTAAGATTTGTAACTTTATGATAATTACCGTTGTATACACCTTTGAATACAGCTCTTGAATCGTTTTTCTTAGCTTCAATGTCAACATTGAATATACCAATAGGAGTCCAGTTTGAATAAGCACTCAGATCAATATCGGCAGTCTGCTTGTATGAAGCGTTGCCATAGCAGTCGTTTGCTGAGGGATTATTCACCATTTTGGCTACATTTTCAAGATCAGCAGCAGTTTTTACAAGATAAGGACTGCTTTCTGTACCGCTTCCCTCAAACAGATCATGAATAGTAACTTCCTGCACTGTTGTTTTTGTAATACCGTCCTCTGTATAGGAAATAGTCACATTTACAGTACCTGTTTTTGAAAAATCATAAGAAATTTCATAATCAGTTACAACTTTTGTCGAACCACACGCATACTTTGCAGTTACAACCATACCGTCTTTATTGAAGGATGAACCGTTTTCATAAATCACTGCTGACGGCGGTGTAGAAACTGAAATCGAATCAAGCTCTGACTTCTTCCATACCGCATAGAAATTAATGCTTGGCGCATTTTTCTGAATCCATGAATCTATTACAGCAGAATAAGTTTTATATGACGCTTCTGTTGCATTTTTGTCTGCGCTCCAGCCAAGAAGTTCATAGCCTGGGTTTACCCACTCACCAAAACCAACATTAGGTTCATTCATGTATGAATATCTTCCTGTACCATCAGTTTTGTATCCAAATTTCTGATTTGAAACACCTACTGTAAATGTTTCTGTTACTGCATAAGTATCCGAGCTGCTTGTATTTCTGTGAAATTTAACAGCAACTGAACTGTTGCTTTCAAGTATCCATATCTGATTTGCGGCACCTGTCCTGTTTTTCAGTACAACACCTGTTCCATCTGCTGTAAGGCAAAGATTTGTATTATTTCTTAAATGGATAATATATCCACTTCCACTTTTATCGAATGAATAATTCTGAGTTCCATCATCGACTTTTTTATAAATATTGATTACAGTTCCGGATGTTGGTGTATTAGAATAT
>JAFXEJ010000062.1 GCA_017513795.1 Ruminococcus sp. | reverse complement strand
ATATGAGATTATTATACATTGTAAATTCTCGTTTGTCAAGGGATTTTTTAATTTTTTACCATTTTGTTACTGTTTATATTATTCTGCTTGTCATTCCTTTTTCAAATAAAAGTTTATCCCGGCAACATCTTTTTTCTTAATGAAAATTATATCAAGAAATTTATCATCACCGTTTTGAATAGTATAGGCATATCTTCCATCTGTACTTTTGTCACAGGGCGTTCCAATCATGGATTTTACATCTGTATTTATAGAACCCAATGATATGCCATTAACAACAATGCAATCAAGAGCAGAGGATGAAACATTAGTGTTAAACATAATGGTGGTAATATTATCATAATCCGATGAATTTTCTGAGTTTTTCTCAAAACCTACTAATCCTATTTTTTTATCTTTATATAACAATGGATATCCGATTGAAAGTTTTAATTCTGTTTTATTTGCTTCATCTAATGAAAAATCTTCTCCCAAATATTCCATAGTTAACGGATATGTCAATTGTTTGCCGCAAAGATAAGTTACGCTCATAAGTTCCTCAATTGTCCATCCTCCCTCTGGCGGCTCCATTGTTTTGTACTCTGTTTCCGTAATTTTAACTGTTGATGCTTCTGTTGTTTCTTCAACGGCTGATGAAGACGGTGGAATATTTGCTGTAGATTTATTTGTTCCGCAACCTGATACAGTTCCCGACAATATTATCGAGCAAAGGAACAGATTGAATGTTTTGCTTTTCATGAAATTTCCCCTCTTTATAATATTTTGTTGTTTAAGTTGACATCGCATTGCTATGATAACACTTTAATGCGCTATTATATAGTAACACATATAAGTTTGTAAATCAATATTATTTTTTATTTTCTTGTGATTAGATACAAGTTTATGTCGATTTTAGTTATTCCTTGACGTTTCATGAAATATGTGATATAATTATTTCCAGTTTAAAAAAAGGGAATGAAAAATAATGAGTGCATTGGAAACAGTAATAATGATAACGGCAATAGCCGGCGTAGGCGGAACAGGCGTAGGCGGACTTATAGGTATGCTGTTCAGAAGTGATTCTGAACGATCAGTGAGTCTGCTTCTGAGTTTTGCAGCAGGAGTAATGCTCAGCGTAGTCTGTCTTGATCTTCTGACAGAAGCTGTAGAACAGAATCCTTCTTCAAAAGCTCATGTAATGCTTGTTGCCGGAACTGTTCTTCTTGGATTCGGAGTGATATATCTTCTGAATTACTGGATTGACAGATCAACAAATAAAGAAGTAAGTCATATAGACAAGAATCATCCCAAAACAGCCGATCAGCTTTCGGAACTTATACATAGCGATCATTATGAGGTTCATAAGAAACAGAAAAAACATCTGCTGATTGCCGGACTTGTAATGGCTTGTGCGATAGCGCTTCACAATATGCCGGAGGGAATGGTCATAGGTGCCTCGTACGTCAGGGATTCAGCCGCTGATGCTTCTGTTTTTTCAGGAAGCATGGTTCTTGCAATTGTGATAGGACTTCATAATATTCCGGAGGGAATGTCAGTTGCAGTTCCACTCATATCCGGCGGAATGAACAAAGTCAAAGCGGTAATTCTCACAGCTGTCACGGGAGCCCCCACTATAATAGGAGCTGTTATCGGATATTCAATAGGCTCATTAGGTCCCGTAAGTCTTGCAATGTCTTTGAGTTTCGCAAGCGGCGCAATGCTGTATGTAGTATTTGGCGAACTTCTTCCGGAAGCAATACTCATGTGGAGATCAAAGGTTCCGGCTTTCGGAATGCTTGTGGGTGTACTTGTCGGACTGATAATGATTTTTATTTGAGGTAATATTAAAAAAGTCTGTTCCGTTAAAGGAACAGGCTTTTTTTATGTATATTCATTTATCAGCCGTAGAGTAAGATTATAGCGGTCATAATCTGTTTCACATCCGGTGACAATAGAAAGATATGAAAGACCGTTTATTTCAAATAGAGAAATGAGACAGTTTCCGGCGTTTAAAGTAGTGCCGGTTTTTAGTCCGGAAACATTTTTGTTGTAGAATTCACTTTGCGGATCAAGAAGCTTATTGGAATTATGCCAGTTGAATACTTCTCCCGATAGGAGAGTGATCTGTTTTTCACTGCACGAGGCTGCTTCACGAATTTCCGGAAAAGTCGAGGCATATCGTGCAAGCATACATAGATCGTATGCAGTTGTATATTGCTCAGAATTATCCCAGCCGTCAGGATTAACAAAATGACTGCTTTCCATTCCGAGCTGAGCGGCAAGTTCATTCATCAGTACGCAGAATTTTTCAACTGCCTGATAGTCGGTCATATTTGTGTCAGGACAAAGATTACGGACTGTGTTTACTGCAAGCGTATATGCCGCATCATTTCCGGAAGCCATCATCATACCGGTTATCAGCTGTTCGACGGTAAGCTGCTGCCCCTGATTTATCTGGCAAAGGCTTGAATCCGGCTGTACAAGATACAGTTCTGAGCCAACAGTGTATATAGTTTCAGGCTGTATGTATTCAAGAACTGTACAAGCCGTAAGAAGCTTTGTAAGGCTTGCCGGAGCGACAATTCTGCCGATTTCCTGACTGAATATAATCTTGTCTCTTTCGAGACAATATACCATTGCAGAAGTACATCCTGATATTTTCACCGGCGGAATTGTGATTGTTTTTGCGGTGGATACTGCCGTTGTAGTTGAAGCTGTTGTAATTGCGGTTGTTGTCAGAATTTCTGTTGTAATATTTTCCGGAGTATTTTGTACAGGGACTGAATCCGGAGTTTTGTTAATCAGTAAGCTTAATCCAACCACAAGAATAAGCAATGCTGCAGCCGCAAGGATAACACTGTTTTTCAATAATCTGCCTCCTTAAATTTTATATTTATAATATTATAGACAAGAAATAAAGAAGTTATATTACACGTTTAATAATAAGTTTATCACACTTTGCTAAAAATATCTATGTCGAATCGTTGCGATTTGTGTATAATGATGCATTAATAGATAAAAAAATAACCTGAGAGGATTACTCTCAGGTTATAGATATATGATATTTTAATGTGAAGCCTCAGCTTTTTTTGTACTGACTATCAATTTTTTCATAACGGGAACTCGGAAAATAACATACGCACCTACGCTTGTAAATATTATTTCAGGAAGCATATATGCGCCGTTATATACCAGACTGTAAAGGTATGTATTGTCTGTCGAGAAGCCGTCCCAGAGCTTTCCGAAGCTATTGAAAATGAGTGCGCCGCTTATAAAATGACAGAAAAAGCGTATTATCAGTGCGATTACTGTTCCTGATATCCAGCCAACAGCGCCTTTGTTTCTGAAAATTCCGGCAAGACCTATTATCGTATATGCAAGGAGATAGTCTAAAAAAATGCACGATATAAGCATTACAGGAGTAAGTCCCCATGCAAAAAGACCGTCTGAAATTCCCTGAATGAACTGAAAAAGTGCAAATATAAAGGAAATTTCCAGACCTTTTCTGACGCCGTATTTTATACTGTAAAGGGATATCGGCAGCATACTAAGCAAGGTGACAGAGCCACCCCACGGAAGATTGAATATTCTTATCATTCCTAAAATTACTGCCATTGCGATTACGAGTGCTCCTTCAACATAGGGAAGCATTCTGGATTGTTTCATTACATTTCAACTCCTCATTGCTCCGCCAATTATGCCTTGCAGAAATACGAAAGAAGAAAGAAAAATCATCCATAAAGGAAAATTGTTGGGGAGCAATATAATCAATGTTATCATTATAACAGTTTCTGCCGTAAAAATCAATAGCTAAAGCTTGACAGTATGTGTAAAATTTTCGTGGGCAAACATATTTTTTGTTTTATTTCTTATGTAGGGGCGGATGCCTACATCCGCCCGTTATGAATGTAATATGTCTGCGGTGCGATGTGGGCATCGCACCCTACATTGCCTATATATATTT
>JAFXEJ010000061.1 GCA_017513795.1 Ruminococcus sp. | reverse complement strand
GTGACATATTCTGTAAATCAGAAGCTTAATTCTGTAACAATTCCGCCACAAAATAATGTAGGACGGTGGGAGTGGGTTAATGGTTCACAAGATGTTGGTGACGTTGGTGAAAGGTCATTTAGTGCAAGATTTTATCCGACAGTTTCAGGATATACTGAGAAGGAAGTCTCATTAAAGGTGATTGTTGAACAGGCAACACCTATTCCTCCGCAATCGTATACCGTTCCTTATGGTACTTACTTGAGTGCTATTCAACTTCCTTCAGACAATAATGGAAGATGGGAATGGATAGATTCGAATCAAACTGGAACAACAACGGAAAGTCCGTATAGTTATGAAGTGAAATATGTACCATATAATAATAATTATATAGCGGTTTCAAGCAGTGTTTCAGTTACATTTACAAAAATTGATCCTCCACAAGACTCATATACTATACCTAATGGTCTTAATGCTGATTATGGAAAAACTCTTGCTGATGTAAATCTGAGTGAATTTTCTAATGACAATGGTACTTGGACATGGCAAGAAGATCTTTCAACATCTGTGGGACCAGCAGGAACAAATTACATTGTGGCTGTCTATACTCCTAATAATGGAAATTATAATTCAATTACACAATCAATCCCGATAACAGTAAATAAAATTGATCCGACGTATACAATACCTGAAAATCTTACAGCAGTATATGGACAGACTCTCCAAAATATAACCCTTCCACCAGTTGATAATGGTCACTGGGAGTGGGAAAATTCAGGAAATTCTGTTGGAAACGTAGGATCAAATACTCATAGTCTTAAGTTTGTTCCTAACGATCAAGGTAATTACAATACTAAAACGGTACAGGTTGTAGTGGATGTTGCGAAAGCAGATCCGAACTATACAGTTCCAACTGGATTAAATGTAAAATATGGAAGTGCACTTGATACTGTAAATCTTCCTGATGGTTGGTCTTGGCATAAAGATGCTAATCCCACCGAAGTTATCACTGATAATGCAGGTACAGAATTAACTAATCTTAAGGCGGTATTTACTCCTTCGGATACAGCAAACTACAACATAATTACAAAAGAACTTACAGTAGTGGTTGAAAAAGCAGATCCTGTTGTAAATCCAGTATACGAAAAAAAGGAATATACGCAGTTTGAATCAATTCCATTAATCCAATTAGGTGAAGGTTCAACTTCAGGTACAATTAAATGGCACGAAAATACTCCTTCACAGCTTAAATACGGAAAGAATGTCTTTACATGGGAATTCACTCCAGTTGATACAACAAATTATAATACTTTAAGTGGAACTATAGAAATTGTAGCAAATCCTATACCCACTACAGCGATTGATATCGACGAAAGCGTTGCTGATGATTTTGCACATAATGGTGTGAATTATTATTACGATCCCGACAGTGTAATGATAATGCCTGTTCCTGAGCAGACACCGAGTTTCAAAAATGAATACGGTCTTGTATTCAAGAAACTTGATGAAAACGGAAATCTTCTTCCTGGTGCAACGATTCAGCTCCAGAGCGGTACAATTAGTGAAGGTAATTTTGAACTTGATGAAGAAGCAGTCTATAATGCTGAATCTGAACTGAAATGGGATTGGGAAAACGGCACTTCAAGTACAGCTACGATTGCTGTAAAGGAAATAACATTAAGTCAACTTAATGAAGGTGTTGTTTACAGATTCAACGAAACAGTACGTCCTTCTGAAGAGTATGAATTTGCTAAGCCAATCTACTTCAAGAAGATTGATGATACGAAGGTTATTTACACTCAAAACGAGAGTGATCTTGCGGATACTTCAAAGTGGTCTGAACTAGATTTTGAGAATGGTAAGTATACCATTTCAATGACCGACAAGGGAGTATACGGTGCAAACATTACTCTTGTAAAAACGAATGCTGATGGTACAGTAAAGCTTAATGGTGCTAAATTTGAGCTTTATGCCGTTAACGGAACAAAAAACGAGCTCGTTTATCCGCTTAATAATGCAGATTACTTTGAGTTCAATGATGGTGAAGTTAATCTTTATAATTGGTTTAATTCAAAGGATTCAAGTACTTACAATCCAAAATATGTTCAGAATGGTTATCTAAAGCCCGGTGGATACTATCTTTATGAGATAGAATCTCCTTCATTGGCTTATCAGAGACCGGAAGGACCTCTTTATTTCACGATTGAAGAGTACACGGATGATGATGGCAATACTTGTTATAGAGTTAATAACGAGAAAACTGTTGCTCCGTCATTTGTTCAGATTTCGGTATTAGGTGAAAATTCTAATTTGCAGTGGTATGTATCTTATAATAATACAACCATGAATGATCAAAGTACTGTTGTTATTGAAGGAATCAAAACGATTAAAGTGGCAGCAGATACTGAGGTAAAGATGTATAGGGAAGGAAGTAGTATTGATGGTGATCGTGGATCATATAGTAATGGTATAACTACTTTTACGTTTGATCCTCCGCTTAATAGCAAAAAGATCGAATTTCAGAATGCTAATTCTTGGAATGCATTCAATATCACAAATATTGAAATAGAAACTTCAAGTGGTACTGTATATGCGATATTTGATCCAAATCCTACTCCGGAAGATTACAAAATAGAATCTATTTCATTATCTCCGATAACTGCTGAATTAATTCAAATAAGAGCAAGAAATGGTGAAATAGATCCGCAATGGGATGGATATTGTTATCAAGATGATAATTGGAAGCAGATGAATGGTGGATCGAATGCTCCTGTTATTGAAGGTGTTACATCAATTAAAGTGACGGCAGAAACTGAAGTAAAACTGTTTTCACGAAATCACTTGACAGGAGAAGCTATCAATGGACAGACTGGAACGCATAACGATAATATAACAACTTTTACATTTAATAGTCCAATTGATATTGATAAAATTGAATTTCAACCTCAAAGCGGTTGGGATGCATTCAATATATCAAAGATTGAAATAGAAACTTCAAGCGGAAAAATCTATACAACAGATCAGCAGTTTGTTGATGAAATGAACGTTCAAGCTGCTAAGCCTGATCTTTCTATCAAATCAATTACAGTATATTATCTTAATGGTGATAGCAATACTATTACTTATGAAACGGCACTTTCAGCAAGTGATAATCGAAATGATGATGGTTCATATTCATTTGAAGATTTTACACTTGAAAATAATGACGAAATTGTTGGAATGACATTAGTCGTTGAAGGTAATGGTACAGGTTCTGTAAAGATTGGTAATGCATGGACAATTTCTGGTGCAACTGCTGGAACTCATTCAGTAGGCAGAACTGATTATCAGCCGCCAGAATCTGAAGAAGAAGGTGATACTTCACATCTGGTAAATGTAACAGATACAACTATTACAATTAAGAATGAACTTCAGGGCTTAGATACTAATATTACAGCAGTCAAGACATGGAGTGGCGATGCTGATTTCAAAAAATATAGACCTGAATCAATTGAGGTTAAACTTTATCGAAGCGTTTATCCGACAGGAAAAGATGCTGAAGGAAAAGAATCACTGAAATTTGTAGGTGAAATTTCTGATCCTGATTATGCAGATTTCAAGGAAAATGCTACAGTAATTCTTAATGAGTCTAACGGTTGGAAATACAGCTGGAAAGATTTACCCTCGATTTATGAGCAAGTCATAAATGAAGAAACGAAGGAAATAGACTTTGAAAAATCAAAGAGATACTATTACTTCGTTAAGGAATCTGAAGTTCCTGATATGTATGATGTTACTTATCCGGCTCAGGGTTCAGCCTCTGGTGATTACAATATTACAAACACTCTTAAAACAGTCGATATACCTGTTGAGAAGATATGGGAAAAATACGGCAATAATGTAGCTCTTCCTGATTCAATTGAAGTACAGTTTCAGATTGATGATAATGGAACATGGAAAAATGTTGATAATAAGACCATAACTCTCAGCGAGGCAAATGGCTGGAAAGGAACTTTTGAAGATCTGCCAAGTGGTGAAACATACAGGGCAGCAGAAAAAACAGTTCCAGTTGGATGGCATAATAATGAAAATCAGAATTCTACTTCAAGTAACTCAGAAACAACACTTACAATTAAAAATATTCTTGATGTAGGTAATCTGAATCTTGTGAAGAATTGGACGGATGATCCAGATAAGGATACACGTCCAGATGAGATTAAGTTTAAGCTCTATCGTTCGATATATAAAATGAGCAGCGCAGGTGGCGATGTCAGTGTTATCGAACCGTCAAGTCAGAAGTTTTCTACAGTGACAGAAGACTATGCAAGACTTCTCCAGTATTCACTTTATTTCTATGATGCACAAATGTGCGGCGATGAAGTAACTCAACATAGCGTGCTTGATTGGAGAGACAATTGCGCTGTAGATTATCAAACAAGTACAATTGAAGGCGGATTCCATGACGCAGGTGACCATCTGATGTTTGGCTTGCCACAGGGATTCACAGCATCTTCACTTGGTTGGACGTACTATGAATATAAAGATGCATTTGAAAATCTTGGTTTAACTGACCATTATAAGGTGATTATGAAGGAATTCTGTGATTTCTTTGTGAATTCTACTAAACTTGATGCAAATAATAATGTTGAAAGTTTCTTATATCAAAAGGGAGCGTTTGACGAACATGGATCATGGGGACCACCTGAACAAGGGGCATACCATACAAATCAGGAATGGTGGACTTCTGATGCTGCAAGTGATATTGCTGCAAACTATGCTGCAGCACTCGCACAGTATGTAAAGAATTTCGGAGATCCTGGAAATTATCTTAAATATGCAGAAGCACTTTATAGATATTCGACAACTACTAATAAAGTGGCAACTGATACAGTTGTAACTGAAAATGGTAATGACGTTAAAGGCTACAGATCAGTAGATTACAAAGATGAACAGGCTTGGGCAGCTGCATGGCTCTATCTTGTAACAGAACAACCAGCATACAAGGAAGATTGTGCAAGATTGCTTGATGAGCTTGGAGAAAGTGCGGATAATCGTGACAAACGTGGTTATTTCTGGGGTAATGAAGAACTTGCTGCTTCTTGTGTATATAACGCATACATTGCAGATACAGCAGATTGGGATATGATTGAAAATTATCTTAACAAGTATGTATCGCCACCTGATAATCAGGGACTTACTCTTGATGGTGATTATCTGATTCTTGACGGTTGGGCAAGCACAAGACATAATGCGTTAATCCAGTCTTTAGCTCTTGCTTATGACAAACACACGGGAAATAGTAAATATAAACTCTGGGCACAGAGTCAGATGAATTACATCCTTGGAGACAATCAATTTGACACATGCTTCGTTGTTGGATTTGCAGATAATTCTGCAACAAGCCCACATCACAGAGCAGCATCTACTTTAGTTGGATGGGATGCTTTCAATAATAATCCTTCATACAGCTCAATTAATGGAAGTCATACACTTCTTGGTGCTCTTGTAGGTGGTACGCATTTTAATAACGGCAATCTTGCATATACCGATTCATGTAATCATGTAGAGGGTAACGAAGTCGCTCTCGATTACAATGCTGGTCTCGTTGGTGCAGCTGCAGCTCTTTATAGTGTTTATGGCTCGGGCTTTACCGTAACGGAAGAAATTATGGTAGACGATGGTCTTGAACTTGAGAGCGGAATGCACACTTATGAACACAAGTATGAGTCTCAGACAACACCGGCTGTTTACGGCGCAAGAAACAATCCGTTTTCTTCTATGACATTTAATTTTGATACGATTAGTGTGTTGAATAATAATACTGTTGAAATGATGTATCCGGCGTACACAACTCCTGCAACTGTTACCAATAATCAAGAAATTAGAGTAAAGAATGTTTTTTCTTATACAAATTTAACGAAAATCGAAGTAGACTACACCATTAATAATAGTTATAGTGGTGGATACGATATGTCAATTCTTACTTCTAATGACGAAGTTAATGGATATAGTAATGGAAAAGAGCAGGTTGATGAAAACACTGTACGATTTGATGTTTTAGATTGGGCGAAAGGATATATATTTACAGGTTTTAGGGTGAAAATATGGAACATGGATTCACTCACTATTAATGAAATCAGATTCTATTATGAAGGCACTGGTCCTCAAATTGCTATTACAAACAAACCTAGCTCTGAAACCAAACTTAAAATTGATGATGTATATACTCTTGGTGCTACATATGAGGGCGGCACAGTTGCTTGGGAATCTTCACAGCCTGATAAGGTTTCAGTTGTGAACGGTGTGGTAAACGTTAATAGTTATCCTGATGGCGGTAAAGTTACAATTACTGCATATGATGCAAACAATGAAACAATAGACCACATATGTCACTTACCGTAACACACAGCGTATATGTCATTGCGCCAAAAAGCGTTCAAGTTCAGGCTTCTGCATGAAACCCACGGTCTGCGAGGCGACTTGCCCACCCTT
>JAFXEJ010000060.1 GCA_017513795.1 Ruminococcus sp. | reverse complement strand
CCCCATTTGTTGAGAGCCTCCATGAACGGATCGGGATCAAATTCCTCAATATTGTAAACGCCAGCCTTGTTCCACTGACCTGTCATGATCATCATTGCACCGATCATTGCCGGAACTCCTGTTGTGTAGGAAATAGCCTGTGAGCCGACTTCCTTGTAGCATTCCTGATGATCGCAGATATTGTAGAGGTAGTAATTTTTGTCCTTGCCGTCCTTCTTTCCACGGAAGATACAGCCGATATTTGTCTTGCCGACTGTTCTCGGGCCGAGTGAAGCCGGATCCGGAAGAACTGCTTTAAGGAACTGAAGCGGAACGATTTCCTTGCCCTCGTACATGATAGGCTCGATAGAAGTCATGCCTACATTTTCAAGGCATTTGAGATGTGTGAGATAGCTCTGACCGAATGTCATGAAGAAGCGGATTCTCTTGATGCCCTTGATATTGAGAGCGAGAGATTCAAGTTCTTCGTGGTGGAGAAGATACATATCCTTTTCGCCGACGCCCTTGAAGTCATACACACGCTTGATTTCCATAGGTTCAGTCTCGATCCACTTGCCGTCCTCGATGTAGCTTCCCTTTGCAGAAACCTCACGGATGTTGATTTCAGGGTTGAAGTTTGTTGCAAACGGATAACCGTGATCGCCGCCGTTGCAGTCAAGGATGTCTATATAATTAATTTCATCGAAGTGATGCTTCATAGCGTATGCGGAGAACACACCTGTAACACCGGGATCAAAGCCGCTTCCGAGGAGAGCAGTGATTCCAGCCTTTTCGAACTTCTCACGGTATGCCCACTGCCACTTGTACTCGAATTTTGCAGTATCAAGGGGTTCGTAGTTTGCTGTATCAACGTAGTGAGTTTTTGTAGCGAGACAAGCGTCCATGATAGTGAGATCCTGATAGGGGAGTGCAAGATTGAGCACAACATCGGGCTTGTAGCTCTCGATAAGAGCAATAAGCTCATCAACGTTGTCAGCATTCACCTGAGCAGTTTCGATAACAGTCTTTGTTGTAGGCTGGAGCTTTTCTTTGAGGGCATCGCATTTTGATTTTGTACGGCTTGCGATCATAATTCCCTCGAAAACCTCGCTGTTCTGACAGCACTTGTGGATTGCTACGGAAGCTACTCCTCCGCAGCCGATAATCATACATTTTTTCATTTTATTTTCCTCCTGAAATTTAATATTGTCTTATTGATATTCATCAGTTTCTTCGTATGTTGAAATCTCGTCAATGCAATCAGCTGATACATCGTCAAGATGATTAATTGTACTATCGCTGTACTTTTTGTCCAAAAATGCCAAAACTAAGACATAAATGCCCATGCCAAATAACAGTAGAGCAAATATAATTGCGAATATATGGCAAAATTTACTCCATGTCTCTCCTTTGGTATAGCCGGGAATGTAAAAACGGGAAGACGTTATCGGATCTATATAGATTTTCACAGTATCCCCGATTTCATATGTACCCTTTTTTTTATAAACATCACCTGTATATTTGTAGTTTCTTCCCTGATATTCAAATTCAAATACCGGAGCAATTTTTGAACCCTTTTCATTAAGTCTTGTTACAGTGGCTTTGGTTGAGAAGGAACAGTCTTTTTTCAACTCATCATAATGAGTACTATCACTCATCCCAAAATATAGCATTACACATCCGAATATTATTAAAAATAATGCCACCTTGAAATAGCTTACAGGTTCAGTTTTAACAGTGGAATTTTTTTCTGAGCTGTTCATATTTGTTACCTCATAAAATCAACTTACTGATATCCGTCGGTTTCATCGTATACCGAAACCTCATCAACGCATTCAGAAGTTTCCTCAAATGTTGAAACACCATCAGTGTATTCATCTGACATATTACTGCTGTGATTGAATACTGTTTTTTTGCGTCCGCTTCTGGTAAGTGTAACAATTATGATTATCAGTGGAATAAGCATGCCGATTCCGCCTATAATCTGGAAAAATCTGCTCACCATTGTTGTTGCTTTCTCATGCGGACTGTAGATACGGTCAGGATTTCCTGGCTCTACGAAAATCTGCACGTTATCTCCAACTTGTAACGGCATAGGACTTGAATAAGAATTGCTCTGTATTTTGTATGTCATGCCGTTGTATTCAAATTCATATATGGGAGCATATGCTGTACTGTCGCTTGATGTTGATCTTGCCATATCACAAACAACGGCGTTTACCGGTTCGGTGCAGACTTTTTTTGCTTTTTTCTGAACATTAGATACAAATGTTCCGACAAAGAAGAAAATCGAAAAAAACATTACTAAAAACAACGGAATAATAATTTTCATTATACGCTGCTTTTTTTCGACATATCCAAACGGATCAACCGGATGTCCGTTTACTGTAAATTGTTCTTTAAAAACTTTGTGCATAGCGTTTACCTCATGAGTTTTTTATTGATACCCGTCAGTTTCGTCATATACCGATACCTCGTCAATACAATCTGAGCTTTCCTCAAATGTTGAGACTTCATCGACGCATTTATCCGAAACATCATCAAGGTGATTTACCGGAACACGAATAAGTACATTTTTTACAATCGTAATAATTATTACCAGACCGGCTAAGCCCCATATTATAAAGCCTATAATCTTGAAGATATTAGTTATAGATTCATCAGCGCCATCCTCGGGATTGAAAATTATATTGGGATCCAGCGGATTTATATAAATATCTGCAGTATCACCGATATCATATAGGTTAGGATCTAAATACGAATTGCTTTTTACAGAATATTTTGTACCGTAAAAATTGAATTCGTATATGGGAGCAACGTCTGAGCTGTTCTCTTTATTGGATCTGACAAAGTCTTTTACAACAGCTTTGACCGGAATAGTACATTGATTTTTATGATTTTCAATGCTTCTTTCAGCAAAAGTTCCCATCATAAAGAGCATTAAGCCCATTACCACGAGCGCAAAAACAGCTGAAAAAGCTTTCATAGTCTTCAATTTTTTTCCATCGAAAGATGTATAACCACTGTTTTTTCCGTGCTGTCTGTAAGTATTATTCATTGTTATCACCTTACGACAGAGCCAGAAGCATTTCTCTGATTATCTTACAGGCAACTGCTGTTGAAACACCGCTCTGATCGTAAACGGGACTAAGCTCATTTACGTCGCATCCCACTATATTCAGCTTGCTGCATACAAGTGTGAGTGCTTTGCGGAGTTCATCAAAGGAAACTCCTCCGGCTTCGGGAGTGCCTGTTCCCGGAAAAACAGACGGATCAAGAACATCAAGGTCAACGGTAAGATAAACGTTTTTTCCCTTGAGTTTTTCAACTGTTTCCTCAAGACCGTCAAAATTGAACTTATGCATTTCAGTATGCTCGTCAGCAAAGAAAAATTCCTCACGGTCGCCGCTTCTGATACCGAACTGGATGATGTGGTCATCACCAACAAGTTCGTGGCATCGTCTGAGTACACAGGCGTGGGAGAGCTTTTGTCCGAGATAATCGTCACGCAGATCGGCATGAGCGTCAAAGTGGACAATGTAAAGATCATCGTATTTTTCCTTGACTGCCATGACAGAGCCAAGAGTTACAAGATGTTCGCCGCCGATCATGAATGGAGTTTTTCCGTCAGTGAGTATCATATCGGCTCTCATAGCGATATCAGCAACAGCACGGTTTGTACTTCCGAACGGAAGCTCCAGATCACCGCTGTCAAAGTAGCTGTAATCAGTCATATCCTTGTTCTGGTAGGGACTGTATGTTTCTATGCCGAAGCTTTCATTTCTTATCGCTGCCGGAGCGAAGCGTGTTCCCGGACGGAAGCTTGTTGTTCCGTCAAAGCCGGCTCCGAACAGAACTATTTTTGCGTCCTCGTATTCGCTGTCACAGGCGATAAATGTAGATATATTCTTTGGAAGCATTGTTTTTTCTCCTTTAATTACTCAACATCCCTGAGCATTTCCTCAACGTAGTTGGGGAGACAGAATGCTCCGGCATGAAGCCTTGTGTTGTAGTATTTTGTTTTTAGTCCGAGCAGATTCCACTTTGCAGCGTTCAGATCGTGCACAGGATGATATTTCTTTGAAGCGAAACCGAAAAGCCAGTGACCTGACGGATATGTGGGGATATGTGCCTGATACACACGGCTTATGGGAAAGCTCTCGACAATGCGCTTGTGTGATCTCTGCATAGCGGCTGCATCTTCATCGTAGAACGGACTTTCATGCTGATTGACCATGATTCCGTCCTCACGCAGAGCCTTGAAGCAGCTGCCGTAGAATTCCTTTGTGAAAAGTCCCTCGCCCGGTCCGAAGGGATCAGTCGAGTCAACGATAATGATATCGTATTTGTTTTCACAGCGGCGGATGAACTTCACTCCGTCCTCGTAATAGATATGAACACGATCATCGTTAAGACGACAGGCTGTCGAGGGAAGATATTTACGGCAGACTTCGATCACAAGCTCGTCTATTTCCACGAGATCAATTGATTCCACCGAGGGATAACGTGTAAGCTCTCTGATAACGCCGCCGTCGCCTGCACCGATAACAAGGATATTTTTAGGGTTCGGATGAACTGCAACCGGAACGTGAGTTATCATTTCGTGGTAGATAAATTCGTCTTTTTCGGTGAGCATCATGTAGCCGTCGAGAGTGAGAAAGCGTCCGAATTCCTTGGAATCAAATACGTCGATACGCTGGAATTCGCTGTTTCCGGTATAAAGCTGACGGTCAACCTTTATTGAAAATTTTACATTCGGAGTATGTCTCTCCGTGAACCATAATTCCATATTATCACTCCTCCAGACAGATGCGTACTATTTCGTTTTGAATCTTGAATTTTTTATCTGCCTTCTTTTTTTCTTCTATATCTATTTCTTCGCCCATAAGAAAGTTTCTGTTGTAAACTATTTTTGTGGTTCCGACAGTATTATCAGTAGTTTCTTTTATCACAAAGCTACAATTCATAGGAGTTCCTGCATAGACGAAGTAGTCGCTGATAATGTTCTCCATTTTTTCAATGTACGACTGAACGTCAGTATCGGTATTAATTATAAAGCTTACCATTATAAGAAATTCTTTGTCGTTGGCAGCAGTTTTTAAATCGGCTTCTGAAAGTTTATATCCTGTTTCCGGAGAGATATGGCTGTCAATAAGGCTGCAGCCTTTTTCATAATAATCATAATCCTTGCTGAACAGATAGTTTGGATTTGTAAGACTAACATAACATGTGTACTCATCAGTTGAATAGAGCGTTTCATCCTCTTTGTATGTGATATCAACATATTTACTTAATATATTGTCAATAAACTCCTTTATGAAAATTTCATTGATTTCATTAACACAAAAAGCATTTAATTCCTCGTTATTCATTCGCTGTTCGGACTCATAATTTTCCTTTTCGTTTTCTATGAATTCCCTTGAAACGACTTTTGCAGTTCTTTCTGTACCGTCTTTTCGTACATAAGAAATATCGTAATAACAATAAGCCTGTTCATTATCAGTATCCTCGTTAATAACACCATCTTCGGCGATATTTATTGTATAATTTCCGTCAAATGTATAATCGAAAAAGTCTTTATATAACTCTGGAAAATCCGCTACCCGACCTTGGGACTTGCTTTCTTTTTTTAAACTTTCAGTGTCAGATTTTTTTCCGGTACATGAAACAAGTAAACATGAAAAAGCAAAAATGGATATCAGAACGATTATTTTTTTCAATATTTCCCCCTCCTATATCTGCATTAAAATTTATTGTCTTTTCTTTTTTAATCTTGCTGCGGCAGCTGAAAAGCAATATATACCCCCTCCGAGAAAGGCAATACACGTCAGGTATTCTGCCTTTGAAACAGCAATAATAAAAGAAATCAGACAAGCAATTGTTCCGATAATGGAAATCAGCAATATTATCTTATTGTTTTTAATCATCAGAAAATACTCCTTTGTTTTCACAGCGGCGGATGAACTTCACTCAGTCCTCATAGTAGATATGAACACGCTCATCGTTAAGACGACAGGCTGTCGAGGGAAGATATTTGAACTGCAACCGGATCGTGAGTTATCATTTCGTGGTAGATAAATTCGTTCTTTTCAGTAAGCATCATGTAGCCGTCGAGAGTGAGAAAACGTCCGAATTCCTTGGAATCAAACACGTCAATACGCTGGAATTCGCTGTTTCCGGTATAAAGCTGACGGTCAACCTTTATTGAAAATTTTACATTTGGAGTATGTCTCTCCGTGAACCATAATTCCATGTAATCCCCTCCTGTTTATCATAAATCGTGATTTATCTGTTCTTCTCCATTCTGATTATGTGTTCATTATCGGGTTCGGAAATACCATCTTTGAAGTGATAACCCATCTTCAGATAGAATGGTACACCGGTTATTGACGCAGGAATTTCAATTCTTCTTGCACGCAGAAAATATATATCATTCTCAAGCGTATCAATAATTGCACGTCCTATACCTTTTCCCTGATATTCAGGCAATACGAAAATAGTAAATAAGCTGCTCTCGTCCTCTTTGCCCCAATATGGTCCGATAGCTCCGCAGCCGATAATCTTTTTCTGTTGCTGAACCACATAAAAATGCGTCCAGCTTGCTCTTTCGATAACGTGCTGAGGTGTCTGACTTTCAATGAGTCTCTCCATTAATTCAATAGGATAATCCTTCACATTTGATATACGGATTGTATTTCTGATTAATTCAGAAACAGCAACTGCATCAGTCTGTTCAAATGGTCTGATATTCATTTTCATTTCCTCCTGTAAATTCTTATTTAAGCACATTCAGTCCCACGATATAAAATCCGAATATCTGTAATGTTCAGACTCTTTCACAATTCGGACTGTTAAGAATTTCGTATCGATAAGGCTGTAATAAATTCTTTTTTCATATGACAAATGGCTCATAGCTCCTGGATTTATTTCGTGAATCTGATAAATATATCTACTTGATTTTTCGTTGTAAATTATTTTCCGTCCATAACTGTTTTCACGGATAATGAAAAGCATTCTCGAAAAACAGCAGATAAATAGCAGAATAATAAGAATGATTTTAGATGATTTTTTCTGCATTTTTTTAATACTAATTATTGTAATTATAATCGGTATGACGAAAATAAAATAAGAAACTGCTCCATTTATTTCAACAAAATTACCATAAGCTATAGCTGCCGTAAAAATATCAAGAATAAAAACAAGCAGAAAACAGACTTTTGATTTTGTCATATCTTTTTCTCCTTAAACAAGAACATTTAAACGTTCAATGCTGATATCTTCAGTACCGGTAAGCTGACAGCCTTTTTCCTTGGCATAGCGGATGTAGTCGATAATTTCCTTTGTTACAAGCTCGCCGGGAGCAAGAATCGGTATTCCCGGAGGATAGCACATAACGAACTCTGAGCACACATGACCGGGAGCTTCATCAAGCGGCAGAGATACCTTTTCGGCATAGAAAGCCGTTCTCGGAGCTTCCGCAACAACAGGGGAGATATACTCCTGAGTGAGCATATCAGCACCCGATCTGCCGAATCTTCGCTTTATTTCCGAAAGAGCACTTATAAGACGTTCAATGTCACGCTTGCGGTCGCCTACGGAAATATACGCAAGGATGTTTCCGATATCACCGAATTCTATCTGTATATCGTATTCATCACGGAGGTAGTCGTATACCTCAATGCCGGCAAGTCCGACAGGCAGAGTGTACACACTGAGCTTTGATACGTCGAAATCAAAGATGCTGTCGCCGTTGATAAGCTCCTTTGAGTAGGCGTAATATCCGCCGATGCTGTTTATCTCAGAACGTGCATATTCAGCCATTTCGACTGTTTCAGCGAATATCTCACGTCCCATGAGAGCGAGTCTCTTTCTGGAAATATCAAGGCTTGACAGCAGAAGATATGAGGCACTTGTAGTTTGCGTGAGATTGATTATCTGACGCATATAATCGGCATTTACAGCCTTTCCCATTACAAGGAATGAGCTTTGGGTGAGACTTCCGCCGGACTTGTGCATACTGACTGAAGCAATATCCGCACCCGCATCCATAGCGGAAACGGGAAAATTCTCTCCGAAGTAGAAATGAGTTCCGTGAGCCTCATCAACAAGAACGAGCATATTATGAGCGTGAGCAAGCTCGGTGATACGGCGCAGATCGGAACAGATACCGTAATATGTGGGATTATTTACCATAACAGCCTTGGCATCGGGATTTTCCCTGATAGCCTGTTCGACCTGTGAAACGGACATTCCGAGAGCAATGCCAAGCTGATTGTTTACATCGGGATTTACATAAACCGGAACAGCTCCGGTAAGAATAAGAGCATTGATTGCGCTTCTGTGGACGTTTCTGGGCATGATTATCTTGTCACCGCTCTTGCATGCGTACATTATCATGCTCTGGACTGCGGAGGTAGTTCCTCCGACCATGAAGAAAGCGTTTGCCGCATGGAAAGCTTCGGCGGCGAGATCTTCGGCGTCCTTGATAACAGAAACGGGATGACAGAGGTTGTCCAGCGGCTTCATGGAATTTACATCGACATTCATGCAGTCCTCGCCGAGAAATTCTGTAAGCTCCATGTTTCCACGCCCACGCTTGTGACCGGGAACATCAAATGGAACAACTCTCATTCGTCTGAATTTCCGCAGAGCCTCGTAAATTGGTGCATTAATCTGAGAAAGAGCCATTTCCGAACACATTCCTTCCGCTGAAAATTTCTATCATTTCCTTACGCAGTGCATTTGTAATATCAAGGCGGCTTCTGGGCGAAATCTCATGTACATCGGTGTTAAATAGATAATTCTGAAGCTCGATTTCCTTTATAAGCATTTTGGTATGGAACATATTTGCCTGATATACGTTGATATCCACTGCGTCATATTTGTCGAGGGTAGCCTCGTTTATGTAATTCTGGATAGAAGTTATATCGTGATCTATAAATAATTTCTCGCCGCTGAGATTTCTTGTAAAGCCTCTAACACGATAGTCCATGGTGATGATATCGGAATCAAAGCTTCCTATG
>JAFXEJ010000059.1 GCA_017513795.1 Ruminococcus sp. | reverse complement strand
GAGAATATACCAAATATCTCCTGTTTTCAATAAACAGATATAGATTGATATTAAATATGAAAAAATATTTTATTAAGAAAAGGATGATCTCAAATGGCAGATAAGTCAATTGAAAAGATAAGCTCAGACGAATCTACGGGCAAAATGCTTGATGTTGCTGATAAATTGCCGAAAAAATCTGATGCTCCTGAAGAAAAAAAGAAACGCTTCCAGAAATTCAAGGCTTTTAACGCAAAACGTGCTGAAAGAACCGATAAATGCAAATTATTTAACACCGCACTTCTGATAATCTTCCCGATTTTTATTCTTTCTATCGCAGAAATTATTCAGGGAAAAAGCGTGACACGTTATCTTGATATGTGGATAAATCACACAGCTCCTATGATTTTTGGTCTTGCTATCACATATCTTATTTTTGTATTCTTCCTCGCTGTATTCAGATCTGGCTGGATATCCGTTCTGATCGAATCCATTATCTTTCTCGCAATGAGCACTACTGAACGCTTCAAGTTCAATACCAATGGAAATCACCTCATAATTTCCGATATGAAGCTTTTCCGAAGCGTAAAAAGTCTCAGTTCGTTTGCGTACATAAAAATCACATGGGACCTCGTTCTCTGCTATATAATCGCTATAGCTTTCATTCTCCTCATTTACTACTTCAATCCTAAAGTCAAATGGAAGCCTATCCCGAGAACTGCAACAGGTGCCGTTTTTGTACTCATTGCATTCGGATTTGTAATGTGCCGTCCTTTCTACAAAAATGTATACTCTGTATTCAAGATCGACGATACATATACTATCAGACAGAGCAAAATCAATCAGAAATTTGATAATAACGGCTTTGTTGGATTCCTTCTCCAGACTCTCTCTGAAGACTATGAGCACAGAATTAAGGAACCCAAAAATTACAGCAAAAAACACATCGAAAATATACAGGAAGAATCACCAGCTGTTGCAGTCGGAGATTTCAACAGCGGCAAAAAGCCTAACGTTATCTTCATTATGAGCGAATCTTTCGCTGATTTCCGTGTTTTTGACGAGCTTAAAAACGATATCGGCAGTGATGTTTACAAGAAATTCGATGACGCCTGTGAAGCCGGCGAAAGCAGAAGAATTATCACTCCCACCTATGCAAGCTGGACTGTCCGTGCCGAATTTGAACTTCTTTTCGGTCTCCCTGTAAAGGGTATCAATGATCCCAATATGCCGCAGAGGGAATACAACAAGGATCACGATCTTCCCGCTATGGCTCAGTACTACAAGAGCTGGGGATATAATACGGCTTATATCCACCCGTTCCAGGCAAGCTTCTACGGCAGAAAGAATACATATCCGCTCTTTGGTTTTGATAATCTTTATTTCCACGACGATCAGTCAGATGAATCTGACTTCACTGTTGAAGTTGGTCATTACGGTACTTACGTTGAGGACTCAACGATCTACAACCAGATAATTGAACTTCTGAATGAATCCGATGATCCTATGTACATTCACACAACTACTATGCAGAATCATCAGCCGTACAATCTTGGCGAAGATCCTGATGATGAATTCGGCAACTATCTCCAGTGGATTCAGCACTCAAATGACGCTCTTGAAATATTCCTCGAACAGATCAAGAATATCAAGGAGCCTACACTCATTTTCTTTGTAGGAGATCACTTCCCGTCACTCAGAAATGAGACAAGTGTATACAACAGACTTGATCTCACTGAGGAAAGAGAAAGTCTCCTTTACGAGCAGACCTGCTTCTTCTGGAGCAACTACGACGCTGATCTTTCAAAGGTTCCGGAAGGAAAGTTCTCCTTCTTCTACGTTCCTTATGTTATCCTCGATATAATTGACGCTCCGCATGACGCATTCATCGAGAAAATGATGAACTACATGAAGGAAATTCCGATTTACTCTACTGCATTTGATCCCTCAATTGAAAATGTGACGGAGCTTGACGATCTTACTTATGACCGTGTAATAGGCGATCTTTATTCTGATTCCCCTGTTACAGACAAGGACTGATTTTTATGAAAAATATTGAAACTGGTATCACAGGCTGCGCAGAGCTTACAGTATCACAGAATGAGCTTGCTGTTAATGTCGGCAGCGGCAGTCTGGAGGTTTTTGCAACTCCCGTTATGACTATGTTAATGGAAAAGGCAGCATGCTGCTGTCTTTCCGATTTCCTTGAAGACGACGAAACTACTGTCGGAACTATGCTCAATATCGCTCACACGGCTGCAACTCCTGAGGGAATGAACGTCCGTGCTGAAGCTGTTCTCCGTGAGGTGAACGGCAGAGAATTTACTTTTGATGTCCGTGCATACGACGAAAAAGGAACTATCGGCGAGGGCACTCACAAGAGATTTCTTGTTTTCGGAAAAAAGTTCACTGAAAAGGCTAAGTCAAAGCTTGATTGACGATTTGCAGAAAATGTTATAATAAAACAATTATAAGGGGACGTCTTCACTGCAGAGCGTCCCCTTAGTTTATAGTTCTGAACTTTTTCCAACATACTAAAGCATTAAAAAAACTTCTTTTTTTCAAAAATTATGTCACATTTTCTTTTCTCGTTTGACTGTTATATATGAATCGATTCAAATGAAAGGTATGACTGATATGACAGATGCAGAATGGTTTGATCTTATAAGAAAATCTCCGCAGAAAGCACACTATATACTGATTGATCAGTACAGCAATTTCGTGTATGCAATTGTTCTCAGCAAGCTTAAAGGTACTGCTACTAGAGAAGATATCGACGATTGCGTAAGTGATGTTTTTGTTGAGATATTCAGCAACACAGATAAATATGAGGGCAAAGGACCGATAAAAAGCTACATCAGCATAATCGCCAAGAGAAAAGCTATCAATACATATAAAAAAATTATGTATAGCAGACAGAATACAGGCTATATAGAGGATGAATATTCTGAAATACCTGAAAATTCTGCTTCTCCTGACACGCTGGCAGAACAGAAGCTTTTTAACGAAAAACTCTGGGAAATCGTCAGATCTCTCGGAGAACCCGATACTTCAATCATAATCTACCAGTATTTTTACAGAATGAAACTGAAAAAAATCGCTGAAAAACTTTCTCTTTCAGCTGCCGCTGTACGTCAGAGAAGCAGCAGAGCAAAAGAGCGTATCCGCAAAAAGCTTGAAAACGAAAAATATCTGTAAGGAGAGTTCGCACAATGAATGACAATAAATATGATTTTCTGAACAGACTGACTGAACTGGATGATTATAAAATAGAAAAATTATCTGAAGATTTTCCATTTGCCGATAAATCTGCTAAAAAGCGTATCGCAAAACTTTGTGAGGAGAAATTGGATATGAAAAATAATAAGGATGAATTCATTACAGACGGAAAAGCAGATAAAATTACAAAAACACCCTGGTATCGCTCGTATGCTTTCGGTATTGCAGCATCATTAATTCTTGTTGCCGGATTCGGATTCTTTGCTATAAAAGGTCTCAGCCGTCAGGGTACAAAAGATAATCAGCCGGAAAATAACGATTTCTATACAGGAATAGTTACAGAAACAACATCTGTAACAGATACCATGACAACTACAGCTTCAACGACAGATAAAATTACATCTCAGACGACAACGACGACAACAAGTACAAAAACTGAAATATCAGCAACAGATACTGCTGAGGTTACTGTTTCCAGCACTGCCGAATCCACCACTACTACAACTGCTAAACAATCTGCTGTCCACTACAGTATCACTTTACCGTCTGATGCTAACGGCAAGTTTAATATTACATTCAACGCATACAGAAACGGCAATTTTACAGCGTTTAAATCAAAAGAAATCACCTTCCCCTATGACCAGAACTTTGATGAAACTATCACAGGTGAAGGTACCGAAAAAGTATATGTGATGCTTGAAAATGCCATCACCTGGGATAGCGGAATTTCTATAGGAAACTATGTATTCGACTACGATAGCGGCAATATAACCATAGAATACGAGGATGTCCGCAAGGCTTTTGAGGATGCCGGAGCATTCAGGGACTACACTCAGTCTGATTTCAAACGCCAAAGCGTCAACGAATTTATGTCTATGCTTAACGGAATCAGAGGAATACAGGATGATAATACATGGCTTTTAATCGCAGAACAGTCTGTATCTCTCCTTAACTGGTCTATGGGAACTACTCTTACAAATGACGAAATAGTCAGCGCATGGGGAATTTATACTGATAACTGGACAGAAGCTGACTTCGATTCATTCCGCCGCCTGTATCAGCTTGTTTACGATGAAGCTTTCAATATCGTAACAAACGGCGACGGCGAACTCCTTGCACAGCTTGGCTATTCCGAATCTGATTTCAGTTTTGTAGAACTTCCGCTTGGACCTATGGAAACTATCAAGGCTCTTACATGATATTGCAGGTAAAAACACAAATGTCACGGCATATACTGTGGCATTTGTGTTTTTTTATTGTAAAACTCTTTATCACATACACACATGATTTTTTTATTTTTTCTATCGGTTATCATATAATTATCACAAAAAAGCTTATAATAAAAAGTACAGAGTTAAAACAACACCGCACAAAGCTTATGCGAAAGATGCCGAAAAATATTCAAGCAGATTTCGTACAAAGCCATCATGCGTGATTTGTTCGGTATTGCCTTAAACAAATCTTAACCGAAAGGAAGATTCTTATGATAAATAAATATAATCCCGATGATAATCAGAATACCTTCACAAACGAGACAGATACTATCTCTGATATCGGCAGTGTAGGAACTCAGAATTACGAAAATTATTACGGTGAATCTGCTTCATCTGAGCCGTATTCCCCCGATTACAATTCCTATGCTTTTACTTCTGAAAACAATCCCAAGCCTAAAAAGAAGCGCAAGCATTTTCTCCTTAAATCAGCTATATTCGTTCTCTGCCTTGCTGTTGTGGGTGTAGGTTCGATTCAGGGATACAAGATATACATGGACAACAAGGACAAAACTGAAGTATCTGAATTTGATCCGGAGAAAAAAAGATCCAACGATGACGATGACTCTCTTGAGGCTGAAAATCTCAACGCCTCAAAGAACGGTTCCGCTGCCGAAGATATTCCGAGCCTTATCCAGCTTGCTGCCCGTGAGGATGCAAAACCGATTCCGGAAATTGTTGATGAAATTATGCCCTCAGTTGTAGGCGTAGCTTCAACATTTGAATTCACTCAGGAATCATACGGCTTTTTCGGCTGGGGCCCTGAACCTCAGACACGAGAAGGTTCTTCTGCCGGTACAGGTTTTGTAATCTCAGAAGACGGATATATCGTTACAAATGCTCACTGCGTTTACGATACAAGCGAATATCAGGCTGGTGAAGCAGTTGAGGTTTCAGTGCTTTTCAGCGATGAAAGTGAAGTTGAAGCAAATATTATCGCATACGACCTTGAAACTGATATCGCCGTTCTTAAAGTGAACAAAACAGGTCTTAAACCCGCTGTTATCGGTGACAGCAACGACCTCAAGGTCGGAGAGCTTGTTATCGCTGTCGGAAATCCTCTCGGATTTGATCTTTTCGGCTCAGTTACAAGCGGTATCGTTTCTGCCCTTAACAGAGAAATTTCCGTAAATGAGAGAAGTATGTCCCTTATCCAGACTGATGCCGCTATCAA
This sequence comes from Ruminococcus sp., assembly GCA_017513795.1. Taxonomy (GTDB): domain Bacteria; phylum Bacillota; class Clostridia; order Oscillospirales; family Ruminococcaceae; genus Ruminococcus. The sequence goes on along the minus strand of JAFXEJ010000059.1, from coordinate 6,924 downwards.
CAGCGGTAACTCCGGCGGACCTCTCCTCAACAGCTGCGGTCAGGTAATCGGTATAAATTCCTCCAAAATGTCCTCCAGCTACGGTATGCCCAGCGTTGAAGGTCTTGGATTCGCAATCCCGATCTCAGATGCTAAGGTAATCATCGACGACCTTATCAACTACAAGTATGTTACAGGCAGACCTCAGATCGGTATAACTACAAACGATATCACCGAAACTTACTCACGCTATCTCAATCTTCCTATGGGAGTTTATGTTCTTTCCGTTATGCCGGACAGCGCCGCTGAAAAGGCTGGTATCCTTCAGGGCGATGTTATCATCGACGTTGACGGCAAGGCAATTACAACCGCCGCTGAACTTAACGAAATAATCAGCGAGCACAAGGCTGGCGACGAAATTACACTCACAGTCAGCCGCTATGGCAAGGATATCAAAATTAAACTCGCTCTCCAGGAGAAAAAATCCTGACGACTGAATTTTTCAGTTCACTGACTAAAAAAAACTCCACACATCTTCTCCTTTCTTAGCCGGCATCCTCATGGATGCCGGTTTCTTGTTCCCCTGTATCTAGCAGTATTTTTGATAAATTTTTACGTGCATTATTGAGGAAAACCCTTTTGAAAAAGGGTTCTTCCTCAAACTCCTTTCCTAAAACTTTCAGTATTAAATTTCAGCCGTATAGGGCGCACTAAAAAAGCAAACTTTCTAATTTGCTGGCATGCGCCATATACGGCTGAAATTTTAATGTTAAAAGTCTTTGGAAGGGGGTATGGGGGAGAACCTTTCCTCAGAAAGGTTTCCCCCATAAATACATATAAAATACTATCAGAACACTACTGGCATATAGGGATTTCTTTTTCAAGTTCTATCGAATAGAGGTACATTGCTTTAACTTTTTTCTTCACAGTCAGTTCAACAGCCGCTTTATACAATTGCAGCTGAACGTTGTATCGTTTAGCAAGTTCGACAGCAGAAACGCCTCTGTCCGATTTATAGTCAACGATAACGAGACCGTCTTCCTCCTCGAACATCATATCTACGATACCCTTTATCATACCGTCTGACTTTTTGAGTATCTCCATGAGCGCATTATCAATTTCAAGATGCGCAACAGCAACCATGAATTTCTTTTCTCTCCAGACTTGCTTTGCCGATTTCATACGGCGGTAAAGATCGCTTTCAAAAAAGGCTCTTATCTTTCCTGTATCTACCGATTCTGCCTGTATTCTGCTGAGATATCCCATTTCAACCATACGTTCAAGCTCGGCTTCAGGATCATCAATAGCACCGTCGAAATCGCAGTACTGGAAATATGTATGTATCGCTGTTCCTCGTTCAGCTCCGGTAAGACTTTTATCCTCGGATATGAATTTCGGGCGTTTAAGACGAAAATCAAATTCTTCGTCCTCGCCTTTGAATTTTCTTGTGATCTGCGTAACACTGAGCTTTGCCGGCATATCAGACAGCGATCTGTCATAGCTTGTATTTATCATTTCCATAATTTCACGGCATATCTCAGGATCAGGAAGAACTTCTTCCTCCGCCTTTATTTCCTGTATCTGCTCAGCCTGTCCTACAGATTCCGCAATAACAACATCAAACAGCTTTTCGTTGAACCTGATAAAATTCTCCGGAACCTCAAAATCTATGCCCTTTAAAGCCTCTGAAAAATCCTTATGCATTATAAGCGAAGCCCACAGCCAGTCTGCAAATATTCCGGCATTGATGACTTCTTCGGATATGTCGCCGTTTTTCAGCTGTATCCTGTCAATCAGACTCTTTACACGTTTCAGCGATTTCTCACCTGTTTTGAGATTTATGAATAGCTTTTGCTTCGCTCTCGTCATTCCTACATAAAGAAGACGCATTTCCTCGCTTCGGACGCTTGATTTTTCCTCATCATGAAGCATTATCTGCTGAAATGTCTTATATCGGCGTATCAGCTTTGGATCGTATAGATTATATCCAATCCTGCCGTCAGCTGAAAACATTACATTCTGCGAATCACAGCGGAATTTATTTGATGTTTCTGCAATAAATACAAAAGGATATTCAAGTCCCTTTGAACCGTGCAGCGTCTGTATCACAACGTAATCACCAGATTCTACCGCTGTCTTTCCCTGTTTATAATCGCCCGTTTCAAGTACCTTATCAATATGACGGAGAAATCCCCCAAGACCTCCTGTGCCCTCATAAGCGGAGGAACTCTCGTAATTCTGCGCATACTGGATAAGCAGCCGCAGATTTGCACGTTTCTTTTCGCCGTCCTTGCTCATCTGCATTACAGAAATGAAGTCTGTCGTATCGTATATCAGATTGATAAGTTCACCGATAGTCATAGTTACGGCGCTGAGTCGGAACGAATCAACAAACCCGAGAAAATCACGGCACTTTGCAATAAAAATGGCATCAGTGCAGTTCGGATACATATTATCAGCTATACCAAGTACAATGGAGTATATCCGTTTTTCCCTGTCAAGTGACTTGATATATGCGAGTTCCTGAATAGTGAACATGAACATCGGCGACGTCAGAACCGCAGCTGTCGGGATATCATGCAGAGGATTGTCTATAACCCTGAGCAGATCAATCAGAACGGCTATTTCCCGTGATTTCAGATAGCCCTTTTCCTCACCTGCTTTTGCCGGTATTCCACGATCATTTAGTGCCTTTGCGTAAATATTGATATACTTGTTTGTGCGGACAAGTATGCCGAAATCCGATGGACAGCATGAGCGTTCTCCGTCGCTTGTGATAACACGATAGCCCTCATTTATCATGGAGGCTATTCTGTCAGCGGTATATTCCGCTTCGTAATTTATATCACGGTCTGACTGTTCGCCGTCATCCTCGTCCTCCGGAGAATCGTCATTTATCAGTGCAATTTCTGTAAGACATGAATCTCCGGCTTTATCATACGGCTTCGCTCCGAAATACAGCTTTTCATCGTCATTATACTGTATTCCGCCGCATTTCTCGGACATTATCTGACCGAAAACATAGTTTACAAAGTCGATTACTCCGTGAGAACTGCGAAAATTCTTATTCAGCACTATTGACTGATTCTTGCAGCTGCTTTCAGCGTCGTATTTCTCCGATGTGCTGAGAGTATCAATAAAATTCTTAGGATTAGCCAGTCTGAAGCCGTAAATCGCCTGTTTTACATCGCCTACAAGAAAAACGTTATCGCCGTACATCGGCTCGCCGTCCGGAGTATGCTTGTAATTCTTTGAGATAAGCTTAAATATTAGATCCTGTTTATTATTTGAATCCTGATATTCATCTATCATGATTATATCGTAGAATTCTGCCGTTCTTTCTGCGATCTCCGTCTGAATTATCCTTCCGTTTTCGTCGGTATCAGCAAGTATATCCAGCGCAAGTCTTTCGCCGTCCTCAAAGCTGACGGTATTTTTCTGACACTTTTTTTCCCAGATTATTTCCTGATATTTTCTCAGCATCTCGACAAGTATGAATGTCACCTCAGCTGATTCACGAAAATCACTTTCAGCCGTAGCCGCACCGTGTACTATTTCCGGTATCATATCTATCATGATATCACGTTTTTTTCTGTAAACAGCCCTCAGATCCTTATTATGCGGAGTTTTTGCCCCAACTGTCTGAACAGAAGAAAATCCGCAGAATCGTTCTGCTTCGTCTTCATCCGGAAAACGTCCTGACCGAATGATATCAGCAAGCTCGCTTACTTTGTCGTATTCCTCCTCCGCTTGTCTGAACGATGCCTTAGCCTGTGGATAGCCCTCTATATCGGGGAATATCTGACTTATCATTCCAAGACAGTCATCGGCTGTCTGCAATGCCTTTTCCGCTTTATTCCGTATCATCTTCATAAGCTCGCTGTAATATACAGATCTTCTGAAATCCTTTCGGTATTCCCGCTCAGCATCATCAAGCCATTTATCTCTGAGAGCAACGGACGCAAGAAATTCATCTGCAAGCGTAATTACTTCCACAAGAACACGCTCGTTCTTAATGCAGAATCGATCATACAGAAGCGAAATTTTTTCATACTCATTTTCGATATACCAGTTCAGAAGTTCCTCCATTGCCTGTGCTTTAAGCGCTTTATTTTCAGTATCATCCATAATACCGAAGCCGGATGTTATCCCCTGATCTGTGATATTATCTCTGATAAGCTCGAAGCAGAATGAATTAATCGTAGATATCCTTGCACTTTGCAGAAGCGTCTGCTGTTTCAGAAGATGTCTGCTGCCGGGATTTTCATTTATAAGCTCACGCAGACGCTTGTCAAGACGCTTTTTCATTTCCGCAGCGGCATCGTTGGTAAAGGTTACAACGATCATTCTGTCCGCTCTTACGCCGGATTCGGGATCTGCAATAAGTCTGACAAGACGCTCCGTCAGAACTGATGTTTTTCCGCTTCCAGCCGCCGCTGATACGATTATTGATGAATTCCGTGCATTTATAGCATTATCCTGCTGAGGTGTCCAACCCATTATAATTCACCGTCACTTTGTTCTTTCGATTAATTCCGCTTCTGAGAGGATTTCAATTCCGAGTTCCTGAGCCTTTACCAGTTTGCTGCCAGCTTCCTCACCGGCAACCACAAAGCTTGTTTTCTTTGATACTGAACCGCTTACCTTACCGCCGAAGCTCTCGATAAGCTTCTTGGCTTCATCACGCTTCATGGTGGGAAGCGTTCCCGTAAGCACAAATGTCATTCCGCTGAAACGATCATCACCCGTTGACTTCTTGCTGTAGGTCATATTTACGCCGTACTCTCTGAGACGGCTGATAAGTTCTATTGTATGCGGCTCACGAAGCGCATTGTATACGCTTTCTGCCATAACATCTCCAAAGCCTTCAATCGCAGATATTTCGTCCTTTTCCGCATTGAGAAGTGCTTCAACTCCGCCGAATTTCTCACACAGGAGCGCTGCTGCCTTCTGTCCGATATTGCGTATTCCCAGACCAAAAACAAGCCTGTCTGCTTCATTTTTCTTTGACGCTTCTATCGCATTTACGAGATTTTCAGCCGATTTCTCGCCGAAACGCTCAAGCTCTGTAAGCTGTTCCTTTTTGAGAATATAAAGATCAGCCGTAGATTTTACCAATCCGCTTTCTACAAGAAGCTTCATATTTGCTTCGCCCAGTCCGTCGATATTCATGGCATTTCTCGATGCAAAATGTATCATATTTTTCAAAAGCTGCGCCGGACATGATACATTAGGACAGCGAAGAACGCTCTCTCCGTCATCACGCACAGACGGAGTTCCGCAGACAGGACATACAGTCGGGAGACTGAATTTCTCCGAATTTTCTTCATGCGAAACACTTCGCAGTACCTCCGGAATTATCTCTCCGGCTTTACGGACAACAATTATATCACCGATGCGTATATCCTTTTCGTCAATGAAATCCTGATTGTGCAGTACTGCTCTTGAAACGCTCGTTCCGGCAAGCAGAATCGGTTCAAAAACCGCAACAGGTGTGATTGCGCCGGTACGTCCTACGTTTACTTCGATGTCAAGCAGCTTTGTTTCCTTTTCCTCCGGAGGATATTTATACGCAACAGCCCATTTCGGAGTTTTGGAGGTAGCTCCCATTATATCACGCTGAGAAAGTCTGTTTACCTTGATTACCACACCGTCAATGTCAAATCCGAACTCCACACGCTCATCGCCGATACGGTCTATTTCCGCCCTGATCTCAGCCGATTCAGTACAGATTCTGTATGAAGGAAGGGTTCTGAATCCCATTGCTTTCAGATCGTCAAGAGACTGTGTATGCATTTCGTATTCACGTCCTGTGATCTGCTGCACATTGAAAATGAATATATCAAGACGGCGTTTTGCTGTTATCTTTGAATCCTTCTGGCGCAGAGATCCAGCCGCCGCATTTCTTGGATTCTTGAAAGGAGCTTCGCCTTTGAGTTCCTGCTGTTCTACAAGCGAGAAAAAGCTGTCACGGGGCATATATACCTCTCCCCTGACCTCTAAAAATTCCGGTGCATTTTCTATTTTCAGCGGAATTGAGCGTATTGTACGCAGATTCGCTGTTACATCCTCGCCCACAAAACCGTCACCACGGGTAGAACCTCTTGTGAAGATTCCGTTTTCATATTCGAGTGATACGGAGAGTCCGTCAATTTTCGGCTCAACTGAAAATTCTACGCTGCCGAGTTCTTCACGGCACTTCTGCACAAAGCTTTCGACCTGTTCAAAGGAAAAAACATCCTGAAGGCTCGCCATCTGAACCGCATGGCTTACCTTTTCAAACTTATTCAGTGCCATTCCGCCGACACGCTGAGTCGGAGATGTCGGCAGTATCAGTTCCGGAAACTGCTCCTCCAGTGATTTAAGCTCCTGCATGAGCATATCAAATTCATAGTCCGATATTTCCGGATTATCCAGCACATAGTACTGATAGCTGTATTTGTCAAGAAGTGCGGAAAGCTCCTCTATTCTTTTCTGAGCGTCTGAAATATTCATAAATCCCATGTCTCCTTATACTATTAAGGCTGTCCGGAAACTACAACCGGACAGCCTGTTTCTGTTACTTTGTGATTCTTCTTGCTTCCATGTAGAAACGCTTATCCTCAGCGTGTCCCATTGAGAAAGTCTTTCTCGGAAGTGCTCCGTCCTTGATTACAGTCGGGAAGAGCTGTGATTTATCCATATCAGGAAGAATAAATCCGGCACCATTATGCTTTTCAGCAAGCTGCTTTACTGTATCTGCACCGTGGATATAGTCGATCTTTCCGTTATTTTCCTTGATATATCCGTCAAGGAAATTCTGGAGAGAACCAACAGAAAGATTGGATGTCTTGTTGTGAATCCACATCTTCTTCTCAGTTCCGCCGCAGCAGCAGATAACATACTGATCTGATTCTTTATCCTCAGAAAGTCCGAGTGCTTCTGTCAGTGATGCCATGAGATCAT
>JAFXEJ010000058.1 GCA_017513795.1 Ruminococcus sp. | reverse complement strand
TGCAAGCTTTTTCATCATTTTTCGTATTTTCCCTTGCACTTCTATTATATCACATTAGGGCACTTTTGTCGATATTTCGGCGAATGTTTATGGTTTGAGGAGAGACTAATTAAGCACGACAAAAGGCACCCATTTTTTAGGGTGCCTCAGACTGTAGAAAAAGCCATATATTAACGGGACGTCGAGGACGCCGTCCCCTACAGATGGCTATTTTACGCATTATGAACGTAGGGGCGAACTGCGTTCGCCCGCAAACAACGATGTTTATCGACAAACTCAGGCACCCATTTTTTAGGGTGCCTTATTCTATAATTTCAACTTTATTTTTACCGGATTTCTTAGCCTTGTACAGTGCTTTATCGACACGGGAACAAAGCGAATCAACGGTATCATCAGGATTAGCTTTAGTAACTCCAAGACTTATCGTCTGTGACGGAATATTCCCAAAATCCATACTGCTGAACGCTATACGGATTCTCTCAGCGATATTTTTGGCTTCATCAAGTCCGGAGCTTTTCAGAAGAAGCATAAATTCCTCACCGCCCCAGCGTCCGGCGCAAAAATCTTCTGTTCCGATTAGTTCATCATCCATGAGAATTCCCGCAAGACCTTTCAGAACCATATCACCGGCATTATGACCGTATGTATCATTCACCCGCTTGAAATCATCAATATCAATCATTACAAGTGATCTGTCGCCGCTTTTTTCCTTCATGACCGCAAGGCCTTTTCTTATGCGTGACTGAATTTTCCGGCGATTAAGCAATCCGGTCAGACCATCTGTATCAGCAGCCGCTTTAAGTCTGCGTCGAAGTCTTTCATGCTCGGTAACGTTATTAAGAAGCCCGACAATTCCACATATTCTATCGTTTTTATCCTTGACAGGTTCCTTTATTATCTCAAAGAATTCTGCCTCATCATCAGTTCCGACCTTTATTATGTACGAAGTTCCTTTTCCGGTCCGCAGTATTTCCTTGTCTGCCTCCATAGCAGCAAGAGCGTTTTCGGTATCCTTGCGGATATCAATATCTGTTTTTCCACGAATCGTCCATTTCGGATCATTATCATGCTCCATGTGACACCAGTCTCTTGTAGCAAATATATATCTGCAATCGGCGTCTTTAAGATAAATATTCGACGGCAGAGCCCGAAGCATACGCTCTATTTCATAAAAAGACGCAGAATCCTTCAGTCTTACTGCATTTCTGATTCGCTGTTCGATCAGCTTTTTATGGAACGGCGGAACTATAATATCCAATGCACCTTGCGTAAGACATTCAATTTCTTCATTCATAGGGATTCCACTGGCAACAAGAATTATCGGAATAAACATGAATCTCGGTTCTTCCTTGACTCTCGCCATAAAATCCTTACCCTTCTCAGCGGCAAGCATGGAATCAAGCAGAATTGTCGAAATATTACTGTAATTATGTTCAAGCTGCTGCGTACCGGCTTCGATACTGTCAGCAAACAATATATCATATCTGTCATTAAGGAGTGTGCTTATTTCGCTAGAAATCCCTTTGTTTTCTGAAATAAGCAGCAATTTTTTTATTGTTTTATTCTGTTCAGAATTCATAAAGGAATCCCCACCCCCTATCATTTATTGCATATATATTATATAATATTTTCGTTTTTTTGTCAATTACTTTCACCGATTATATACATATTGTACAAAAAATACAGTGCATTTTTGTTCGCATCATACAGGGAGTTGTGTTGTTTTTTTGTGTAGATTATGGTATAATTATGAAAACCACCAAAGGAGAACTTTATGGAAGCAAGAAAACTACTTGAAGCACTCAGCGTTGCCGAAAGATTAAAGGACGCAACCCGCCACTGTTACACCAGAAACGGAAGACACGAAAGCGTAGCCGAACACAGCTGGATGATGACGCTTATGGCTTTTCTCATAAGAGATGAATTTCCGGAAGCTGATATGGATAAAGTAATCAGAATGTGCATCATTCATGATCTCGGGGAAGCATTTACCGGTGATATTCCTACCTTTGAAAAGACTGAGGAGAACGAAAACACCGAAGAATATCTGCTCTACAAGTGGTTAAAGACTCTCCCTGAACCTCAAAGAATCGAAATGACATCATTATTTGAGGAAATGAAAAAACGTGAAACAACTGAAGCCAAAATATATAAGGCAATCGACAGTCTTGAAGCTCTTATTCAGCATAATATTTCAGACTTATCCACATGGATTCCTATGGAATATGAACTTAATAAAACCTATGCAGATGACAAGGTCGCATTTTCGGAATATCTTACTAAGCTTCGTGAAGAAATACGCAGTGATACCCTTGCTAAAATCGCAGAATAATCCAACAGAAAAGACCTCCCCATTTGATATGGAGAGGTCTTTTTATCATCTGCAATATTCTTTTATAGCGTTTCGGATAAATTCCGCTGTCCCCTCGCCATGAGAATCAATATTCTCTCTGAAACGTTCATCGGCGGTGTACATTTCACCAAGTCCAGCAAGAATTTCCGTTGTACATGTGTAGAAATTCTCTGTGATGTAGTCCTGCCACTTCTTCACAAGCACCTGTGCTTCATTGCTTACAGGAGCAAAACCATCGTTATGGCATCGGGCGAATTCAGCTATAACAGCATCCATTCCGGCGTTTACGTCAGCCCACTTTTCCTTTGAATAATTTCCGGTTTTTTCTGAACTTTCTCTGTAAGCGTCAGTATTCCCCCATTTTTCTCTCGCTTCTTTAGCATACTGCTCACGCTGAGCTTCAAACTCACTGTTATCAAATACTTTCATAGATAAAATTTCTCCTTTCACTGCATCGTCAAGAGCCGCAATCAGCCGTTCAAGACGTTCCTTTTTCAACGTCAGCAACCGCTTCTGCTCTACCAGCGCAGACTGTTTATCATAATCGGGAGAAAACAGAATTTCTGCTATATCCTTCAGCGGAAAATCAAGCTCACGATAGAATAAAATCTCCTGCATTCGCTCCAGAGAGCGCTCATCATAAAAGCGATAGCCATTCTGTCCGTCAACAAAAGATGGCTTCAACAGACCGATTTCGTCGTAATAGTGCAGTGTGCGCACACTGACACCCGTAAGCTCTGCAAATTCCTTGATGTGCATTTTCATTTCATCGCCTCCCTAACTATAAGTATATACTATGACGTAACGTGAAAGTCAAGAGTTTTTCTGAAATTTTTTATTCAAATAACTGAAACGAATCGGTTGACAAATCAACATATAAATGATATAATTATTATGAGCAGACTATGCGGTAGCGGAAACGTTTGAGTTTATGAGGAAAGTCCGGGCATCATATGGCAGGGTAGCTGCTAACGGCAGCCGAGGGCGACCTTAGGGCAAGTGCAACAGAGATATACTGCCTCCTCGTGAGGTGATGGTGGAAAGGCGAGGTAAGAGCTCACCAGAGTACAGGAGACTGTACTGCTATGTAAACCCTATCCGATGCAACGTCTATTGGTGCTTTATATCTTAACGTCTGCCCGGCGGATATAAAGTAATGACGGCTTGAGCCTGTCGGCGACGGCAGGCGTAGATAAATTACCGCACACGACAGAACCCGGCTTATCGGTCTGGTCATTTTACTTCCCAAAATCAGGAAGCATAAAAAAGAGAGCTTTTCAAGGCTCTCTTTTTTATTTTGTGCGGTATTGCCCTTGTTAATCCATCCACATTTTTCGATATGCAAAGCACGTTATATTCTCTGATTTTTTGAACTGTCTCGCAAAATAGCTCTGATCGTTGAACCCGCACAGATGCGCTATATCATCAATGGATTTATCCGAAAATCTCAGCAGCTTTTTGCCGTAATTTATCCTTGCTGTAATGATATGCTGAAATATCGTCATACCGTATATCTTCTTGTACTCTCTCGTCAGGTAGAATTTACTGATATAGAACTGAGTTGACAGCATTTCCAGCGACAGATCATCACTGAAATGATCCTCAATATAATTATGTACCGCCATCAGCTTGTTTTTCAGTGCAGAATCATACTCCTCATCGCCTGAATTCGCCATAAGCGACAATGTGAGAAGATCCATGATATAGCGTGAGGATAATATCTCGCTGACCGGACTTTTCGCCTCATTTACTTCGATAATCTTCGTCAGTGCCGAAACAGCACGATCAAAAAAAGCAACACGGAATACATTTTTTGACTGCGAAACAAAGTGATCGTAATACTGACGTGATGTTGCGCCATTGAAATACACCCACAGAAGCTTCCAAGGTTCGTCCTCAGAGCTTGCATAGGAATGCGGCAGACGACAGTCAATAAAGAAGCAGTCGCCCTTTGATACAGTGTAGCTTTCCTTGCCGAAGCTAAGCTCTCCCCTGCCCTTTATAACGGCGGCAAACAGAAAGGATTCAAGCTGCTGTATATGCGAAGCCGCTCTGTCTCCCGATACGAGACACCCTGTTTCCTGAACGTAAAAGAAGGCATTCTTAGCCGACGGACTTGGCGTACAGATTATTCGCTTTGATGAATTTACAGTTTCCTTTATTTTTTCCATATCTGCCTCCTTAGTGCATGAAAATAAAGATAACAGCCGCAGCTGATACAAGTGCAGCGGTGAGGAAAAAAATTCTTCCCCATTTTCTGTGTTTGCGTCTTTTTGTGTATTCAAGCCCGAGCTTTGCTATATACCGGTGAGCTTCGGCTCTTGACACCTCCGGCGGAAGCTCCCTTACATTCGGTCTGAGATAAAAAACCGCCTTTTCAAAGTAAATGCTGTCAGGATTGTTGATCTCAACGATCTTTTTTGTTACGCCCTTTATCATAATAATTACCTCGCAGAATCATAATTATATTCTGATTATTGGTAATTTTCGGGATATTATTCATTTTTCCGGAAGATTGCGTATATAATGAAAAAGATACTGCTGTGCGATACCTGCATTTTCACTGAGATACTCCGGAAATCCGTCCGGATAATACTCTGCAAGAACTCTTTTTATCCACACATCAACCGGAAACGCTTCTGTACGATGCATTCCGAAAAGAAGAACGCATTCTGCGACCTTTGGTCCGACTCCTGTAATTTTTTTTAGCTCTGTTCTTGCATCCTCAATGGGCATTTCTGCGATTTCAGAAAGATTTACTATTCCTGAGGCTGTCTTTGCGGCGGCGTCACAGAGATACTTCGCACGAAAACCGCTTCTCAGCTCCGAAAGCGTTTCCGGAGTTTCTGCGGAAAGCTCTGCCGCATCTGGAAAACGTCCGCTGTACATTCCGCAAAGACGATCAATTATCCCCTTTATACGGGGAATATTATTATTCTGGGAAATAATGAAGGAAATAAGGCACTCCCAGCTGTTCTGACGAAGAAGACGGATTCCTCCCGCAAAACGGCATGCCTCTGACAGTGTTTTTTCCTCAGAAAACTGTCTTTTCAGCTCGGAATAGTCAGTTTCAAAGTCAAAGTAATCCTTCCATGTTCCAAGAAAATCATCCTCTGAAACATCGTGAAAGATGAACTCCCCTTTTTTCGTCTGAGATACCATAAGTTCACTGTTCAGAAACCTTCCCTGATATGTATAATCGTAATCAGAAGGAATCCTTTTCCACCGGAATGCCTGACCGCAGTCGAGAGTTTCATCGAGATCAAGATCAGCCTCAGACACGATAATTCCTTTATCTGTAACCTTATAATCCATTTTCCACTTGCTCCTGTAAATGAAATTTTGGTGAAATACGTAAATACACTTGATTTTTCTATTTAATTATACTAAAATATAATAAAGATTACAAGTAGAAGGATTGATTTTTTTGAAAAAAATTTTCTCAGCTGTCATATTTGCTGTCACAGCAGTGATGATCTGCGGGTGTGCAAAAAAGACCGAAAAGGCTGACAATAACAATACAGCAGAAAACACTTCCGTTCAGACCGAATCTACAACAACAAAAGTTCTTGACAGAGTTCCTGTAACTGAGCCGGAAACCACCACAGTACGCAAAACTCCGGCAAGCACGATTTCAAGTGCTTACATAAAGGATAACGCCGGCATTATGAGTAACGAAGATATTCAGCTCTGCGATCAGCTGATATCAGAATTAAGCTCCAGCCGTATGCTGAATGCCGCTGTCGTTACTACAAACGATCTCGGCGGTGCTGAACCTTACAACTATGCGGCAAAATGCTACAATGAAATATTCACTGCTGATAAAAACAATGGTATCCTCTTCCTTATAAACAACGATACAAACGAGGACATCCTCTATAAATCGGGAATTATGACTATTGACCCCGATGCTGAAAAGGAAGCTCTTTTTAAGGCAACACAGGAAATAGTTGCCGGAAATTACGGTGCGGCTGCTTCAGGAATGCTCAGGCTCGGTGAAGCTTGTCCGTCGCATATTTTCGATAATTCCGGATTTTTTACACCTCAGCAAATTGCTGATATCGAAAAAGCTGCCGCTGAATATGGCACTGAGCTTTCAGTCTGCACAGTCGGAAGTCTGATTGATGTAGATAACACCGCCTCCAATATATTTTACCAGAGGCGCTATCCTGAGAAAAATGGAATTCTGCTCCTTATCGACGGAAGCGGAGCAACTGCGGCTTACTCTGATATGAATATTCCGCAGAATCTCAAAAGTGCAGCTCCGGCTTCGCCTGTATCAAATACCGATGACTTATATAAATATCTGATTGATCTTCTTAAAGAAACGAGGGATTAACATTGAGCGAAATGGACTTCTATGTGGAAACACTGGAAAATCTGCCTGCTGTCATTAACGGCAGTGAAAGCATGAAGGAACGTGTTGCATCACTTGTATACGACTTCATGCAGCTTCAACATCTCTACGACTCCGCAATTGAAGTAGTAAAAACGTACCTCAATATCATAGACAGCGAATTCAGCATGAAGTTCCAGCGAAACCCTATACACAATATTGACAGCCGACTTAAATCTCCGCAATCAATCATTGGTAAACTCCAGAAAAAAGGACTGCCGGTAAGCATCGAGGCTGCACAGAAAAATCTCCTTGATATAGCCGGAATCCGTGTGACTTGCTGTTACATAAACGACATATATGCCGTTGCTGATATGCTCTGCCGCCGTGACGACTTTACCGTCATCAAGCAGAAGGATTACATAAAAAAGCCAAAATCGAGCGGCTACCGCAGCTATCACATTATCGTGAACGTTCCTGTTTATCTTTCAACAGCTAAAACTTATGCTCCTGTGGAAATACAGATAAGAACGATTGCAATGGATTTCTGGGCAAGTCTTGAACATCAGCTTAAATACAAGACTGCCTCCGCCATAACACCGGAAATTTCTGAGGAACTCCGAAACTGCGCAGATAAAATCGCAGAAACTGATATTCAGATGCAGGATATCTTTATGAAGATACACGATATTGACTGACCTTCGGGTACTGTTACTGTATTCGACAAAAACTTATCTTATCGCTATTTTTTTCCTATTCACAAAAGCATTCCTGAATGATATAATTGGATATATCAAAAAAGGAGGCTGCACAGCTATGTTCGGAATAGTTAGAAAAACAAAACGTGAAGTTATAGACAGAATGATCTATATGGAGGTTTACGGCGACAACAAGGTAACGTATCGTGTGACTGCCGGCTGGATTGATCTCGGCAGTGAAAGTATATGTACATACGGCGTAGAGGCTGAGGATCATACTTCCGGTGAAAAGGAATCTATCCACGATTTTTCCAGAAATGTTGAAGACGCCGTGGATTTTACCGAAATGATGATAACAAAGCGCATACGCCCGAAACAAATTTATGACAGAGCACTGAATTATCTTTGTATTTCAATATAAAACTATAAAACAAAAAACGGATTGCATGAGCAATCCGTTTTTTCTTTATAATAAGCCTGTGCATTAAGCTTAATAAACTTTTCGTTGGAAAGTAATCGCAGTATACTTTCGTAGATTTAAACAAAACACAAGAACCATCAAGGCTTTGGCTTAGTATTTTGAATTCTGTCATTTCCAGAAGCAAAGGTTATTGAGAGTTTTATGATATAAAAAACGCCATACTTGCTTTTGTTGCTTGTATGGCGCTTAGCTTTGTATATCTGGTGCCGCTGACCGGACTTGAACCGGTACGGATGTTACTCCGAGGGATTTTAAGTTTTTATAACCTCGTGGCAGTATGTGGAATTAGACGGCATTTTGAGCCATTTAATGCCCTATAAATAGCGGTTTTTCAAGCACAATTTTTTGCGTTTCCCGAAGTATCGGGAATGG
>JAFXEJ010000057.1 GCA_017513795.1 Ruminococcus sp. | reverse complement strand
TTCTTCAATACCCAGCAGTCCGGGTACGTTTTCAAAGATAAAATAGCGAGGCTTTTTGGCTTTAAGGATTCGGGCAAGCTCAAAGAACAAATCGCCTCGTTCATCGGCAATTCCTTTCCTCTTACCTGCAACAGAGAATGGCTGGCAAGGAAATCCGCCTGTAAGCAAATCAAAGTCTGCAAGTCTGTCTGTGTCAATATCTCTGATATTCTCATAAAATTCTTCACCCCCCGTATCAAACATTGCTCGGTAGGACTTCTGTGCGAACTTATCTATCTCGCACCAGCCTACCATTTCAAATCCTCCGACTCTTTCAAAGGCACTTCGGAAACCTCCGATGCCCGAAAAAGCGTCGAATACTCGAATCATCTGACCACTCCTTTCTGATTTTGGGTATAAAAAAAGCCGTCTGTGATTGTTAGTCACAAACGGCTATGTAATGTATATTCAATTATATAGTTGTCAGTTTGACAAATTGGAATTTATCGAACTATTTCCACTTTTACATCATGGTCACTATCGTCACAATCCAACATAATCTCCAATAAGATTAACACCATTTCGTCACCTAAGGCTTCTTTACTTTTATTAAAATTTATCCACCTAATCGTGATTGGTTCGTTATATTCATGCACACCAAATCCACCACGCAGCAAATCATTAAATGCGTTTAGATTATGTCCTGTTTTCCAGTGGAGGTTTTTGGTTAGCAATTTGTTTATTTCGTTATAAAAGCCTTCCATGTCAGTAAAGTTATTACCATCAAGTATGAAAGTTTTCATTGTTTCTTTCCCCTCCGTCAAATTCCGATTTATCGGTCTGTTGACCTTGTCTTATTATACCACATTTTTCGTAGTTTTTCAATATGTAAGCCCGAAAAATCGGGCTTGTATCACATGGACATATCCATATCTTCCGTTTCTTCGGTTTCGTCCATATCTTCCGCTTCAGACATAATTTCACGCTGAATATCACGCTGCATCGGAATCAAAACCTTGACGAGCTGTTCACGATACTCCATGTCCGAAATCTTGTTGATATAGATTCCGAAGGTATCGAGCAGTTCTTTGCCCTCCATGGTCATGATCTGCACATCACCGTATCGTCCATGCTTGCAGATGAATTCGGCAACTTCCTGTACATTGTGGAGCCGCTTATTGCCGTCAACTGCAGAACCGAGGAGATAAGCGTATCGTTCCTCAATGGGAATACCCATTCTATCGATGACAAGGAAAATATCTGTGTCGGGAACAACGCCCATACAGTGACCGTTGTCAAAGGTGCAATGCAAGGTTCCTGCGTCATCCACATGGTCAACTGTGCCTTTGGTACCGGGTTCGATGGGATGATAGGGATCATCCATTCTCTCGATCTGAATTCTTGTACCCTTTGGATACATCTTCTTGATTCGTTCTACTTCCTTCTGACTTGGAAACTGATTCATATAAACTCTCCTTTACATCGTCATATCGAGGCTTTCTTCTTCCTCGATATCTTCGCTTTCGTCCATCATCTCAACTTCAATCTGCCAGTCGTCGGAGGAGTTCCAGAAGCTGACGTAAATCTTGCCGAGTGACTCGGTTTCAATTTCCTGCTGTTCGTAGCCCTCGCCCCAACCGTCACTACATTGTCCACCCCAAAAACTCTTGAATTCGTCCATTTCACGCTCTGTAAGCGGTTCAGTAACCTTGCAGGTGAGTACACCTACAAGCTCATCACCTCTGACCTCAACGGAAGGGAATGCGGAGTAGATTTTCTCGTTTACAGATGAATCATCATCGTAATACACCATAAGTCCTCGATGAGCTTCGTTTTCTTCACTGTACTCCTGAATCGCTTCGTTGATTTCATCCTCGCAATCCTTTGCACAGCTCGATGGGATGATTTCATAATCTCCATCATAGATGTCATCCCAATCAGTTTCATAAACCTGAGGCTCAGCTTGAATCGTCAGTGGGCAATAGAGCTTCATCTCCTGAGTTGGCTTTGCTGTAACCGTAAAGTCAGCTTGACCGTGGATATCGAGGTAGTGGTCTTTCACTTCTGCGAGGTCAGCTCTGCGTGAAAGCATCTCGGCAACCGACTGAATCATCAAGGCTCTGAGATCGGTGTTTCCAAGAACATCCTCAAAAACAAAATGCTTATCACCTGCATGAGCAAGTTCTGCGATTTTGTCGGCTACCTCTTTCAGCTCTCTGTGAAGCTGCTGTTCAGCAGGAGTCAAGTCATTCTGTTCTACGATTGCTCTCGCATTTGGAATGAACTGTGACTTACGAGCATAACCGCATCCCTCTGCTTCAACGAGGATTCCATCGTTACCGTTGTAATCGAGGAAGAGAACGCAGTGGGCTGTGTTGCCTTCGATATACATCAAATCTCTGTTATCGATGAGTTCGGGTACATCATCAAGGGGATGTTTTTTCAACTGTTCGAACCTTTGGCCGTAGAGTGTGATTACTTTCTCCACCTCAATCTGTATTGGTTCGTAGCCATGTGCCTTGTGGTTCAAGGTGCTACTGAGTGTTAATTTCTTCATAGGCATCGCCATCCTTTCATTATAATTGTATAGGGGAAATAAAAAAAGCCGAATCAATCGAGATTGTTAATCTCAACAGATTCGGCAAATGCAACAATATTCGGTTTGAAACTTTGTGAAAGTTTTTTGCATTAAAAAAGAGCAGCTATCGGAATTTTTCTTCCAAATCTGCTCTCAAATCTCTCGAAAATCAAAAAACGCCCGTTCAAGTCCACTTTTAGGCTCGAAAAAGCAAAATGTCATCTACGGTTTTCATATAAAAAATTTCGGCTCACATAATGCAAAAAAGTCCGAAAAATCGGACTTTTTTGGTCTGTCATCTATTTTGTACAGAACTAATGGTGGAGGCGACGAGAATTGAACTCGTGTCCGAAAATCCATTCACACAACCTTCTACGAGCGTATTTTACCTATTACAATTCCCCTGATAAGCCGCCGGTAAACGGGCTGAATATCAAAGTAGTCCGAATACAATCCGAAGGGACGGACACCCCCAAGGATCGTTCACCGCTCATCGACGCCCAAGCGGCAGCCGCGGTACTCTGCCGGAGGACGGAAGCAGACTTAAGCTGCTACCAGTGCACTATTTCTAGTAACTGTAATGTTATTTTTAGCGTTTATATTTAAACGTGGTGCAGTTTAAGGAGATTACACCGTGCTCCGCTCGCTTATCATGCTTCAGAATCCCCGTCGAAACCTTTACGCCCCCACAAAGGATTAACATATATATATTATACACCATACGAAAAAAAATGTCAACAATAAAAAAACGCAATTTTCAGCAAAAGAAGACTCTCATACTTTTCATTGATTTCTGGCTGTATCATCTGCTAAATAACAGCAAAATATAATTAGGTAAATTGTATACAAGCTATTGACTTTGTGTTGTAAATATGTTAAAATATGTATTATTGTTAATTATTTGAAGAAGTATAGCTGCCTTCAACAGTACAATAATACATATATACAGACAGGAGGATGAAAATGGCTTCTGAATCAATAAAGAAAATTCTTGAAGCTGAAGCAGCTGCAAACAAAAAAACGGCTGAAGCAAGGCAATCATGTGAGGATAGAATAAATAATGCCTCAGGAAGTGCAGCTTCTGCTGTTCAGAAAAAACTTGGCGAAGCTGCAGCTGAATCAGAAAAAGAACGTAACGATTATCAAGCAAAACTCGTATCGTATACTGAAAATGCAGAAAAAGAATGCGCCAGAAAGCTTAATGAAATTTCTGCTGCTGCGGAAAAAAATATGAGCAAGGCAACCGATATGATAATCGAAAAGTACTTCTGAAAAGGAGCGTGATAAAAAAATGGCTAAGCTCAAAATGAAAAAAATCGAGCTTATAGCACTGCAGACCGACAGTAAAAAAATCATTGAGCTTCTGCAGCGACGTGGTGTCGTTGAAGTTTGCCGTGATAACGATGAGCTTCCGGGAGCCAATGTTGCAGCTGTCATCAATGATTTTGAACGCTATCAGGTAACGGTCGAACAGGCACTTGATATCCTTGAACAGACCGTTCCTGAAAAGGTTCCGCTGACAGAAATGTTCGGATGCAGAAAAGAGCTCAAAACTGATGAGTTCGGCAAAAAAGCAACAGAGCTTGAAAAATCACTGTCAACAGCCGGATCAATCCTGAGAAGCAAACGTGCTATAGCCGATTATGAAACGGAAATTTCACGTCTGAATGTCCGGTGTGATACTCTAAGACCATGGGAAGCATTTGATCTTCCGCTGAATTTCAAGGGAACCTCCTCATCTTCTGCGTTTATAGGAAGCTTTCCGACTGAAATAACGGCAGAGTCGCTGGAATCAAAATTGTCCGGAAATATCAGTGCAGAGGTTATTTCTTCTACCAAAGGACAAACAAATATGTTTATTCTTTGCATGGCAGAAAATGCAGCAGATATCGGAAGCGAACTGAGAAAAATCGGATTTGTTCAGTTCTCTGAAACGGATAAAAGAACTCCGAAGGAAATCATTTCAAGCTGTATCGAAGAAAAAAAGCGGCTCGAAGCTGAAATCGAAAAAGAAAAGACATCAATCATTTCATGTGCAGACAAGCGTATGAAACTTAAATTCACTGCGGATTATCTGCAAATGCGTAAGGACAAATACGAAGTTCTTGATTCACTTGGATTTACCGACAATACGTTTGTACTGACGGGATACATTCCCGAAAAATATGTTTCATCCATACGGAATGAAATCGAAAAGAAATTTACCGTATCGATAAGCATTACCGATCCGGCAGAGGATGAAGACGTTCCTGTACTTCTTGAAAACGGAAGCTTCTCGGCACCGGTCGAGGGTATCACGAAGATGTACGCAATGCCGGGCAAAAAGGACGTCGATCCTACGCCTGTAATGTCGTTCTTCTATTATCTTCTGTTCGGAATGATGCTGTCAGATGCCGGATATGGCTTACTGATGGTCATCGGTACAACAATCGCACTGAAAAAATTCAAGCTTGAAAGCACCATGCAGAAAACTCTGAGAATGTTCCGCAACTGCGGAATATCAACAGTTTTCTGGGGAGCAATGTTCGGAAGCTGGTTCGGCGACATCATACAAGTCGTTGCAAGAGAATTCTTCAAGAAAGAAATCGTGAGCACAGCACTCTGGTTCCAGCCTCTTGACGATCCTATAAAGCTTCTTCTGTTCTCATTCGGAATCGGCATTCTGCACCTTTTCCTTGGTGTGGCTGTTTCGGGAAAAATGGCATGGGACGAAGGCAGAAAGCTTGACGCTTTCCTCGATACAATACCTATTTATCTGCTGATAACTGGTGTGGCTCCGCTTGCGGCAAGTATTCTCACAAGCGTTCCAGCCGTTCTGAAAAACATCGGAACATATCTGCTTATCGCAGGACTTGCGCTTCTGATCCTTACACAGGGAAGAAGCTCCAAATCAATTTTCGGAAAATTCTTCGGCGGTCTGTATGCTGTATATAATGTTGCAACAGGCTGGCTCGGTGATATTCTTTCGTATTCGAGACTTCTTGCTCTCGGTCTTGCAACAGGATGTATTGCAAGCGTAATCAACCTTATCGGTGTAATGCCGCAGGGTACAGCAGTCAAGGCGATAGTTCTGACTGCGGTGTTTATCGTAGGTCACACAGCAAATCTTGCTATAAATCTGCTTGGTGCCTACGTTCATACAGACAGATTACAGTTCGTTGAGCTGTTTTCTAAATTCTACACAGGCGGAGGCAGAGAATTCTCCCCTCTTGCCGTAAATACAAAATATATCAAATTCAAGGAGGAAAATATCAATGAATAATTTACTCGCAGTTAATGGTTTAGGAATTACATTTGCAATCGTAGGTGCAGTTTGTGCCGCACTTTTCGCTGGAATCGGCTCTGCTAAGGCAGTTGGCTTCGTAGGTGAGGCTGCTGCTGGTGTTGTTTCAGTAGATCCTTCAAAGTTCAGTAAGGTTCTTATTCTCCAGCTTCTCCCCGGTACACAGGGACTCTACGGACTCCTCACAGCGATCCTTCTCCTCAGCCGTATCGAAGTTATCGGCGGTTCCCCCGCAGAACTTACAGGAATTCAGGGACTTATGTTCCTCTTGCAGCTCTCCCCATGGCAGTAGTAGGCTATTTCTCCGCTATCATGCAGGGTAAGGCAGCTGCTGCTGGTGTCGGAATTACAGCAAAGAAGCCTGAACACAACGGTAAGGGTATCATTCTCGCCGCAATGGTTGAAACTTACGCTATCCTTGCACTTCTTATCTCTATCCTTCTCATTTACAACATCTCTATCTGACAAGGAGGGCGGAAAATGTCCGGACTTGACGAAATACTCAAAAATATTGATCTTAAACAGAAAGAATCTGAAAAAGGAATTACTGATGCCGCTGACAAGCGCATAAACGCTATCCGTGAGGAAGCGGAGCTTAAAGCGCAGGCAGCATACTCTGAATACATGGAAAAAGCTTCGAAAAAGAACAGACTTGATTTCGAAAATGCCTGTTCTTCGGCAGATTCAGCTATGAAGCGTAAGATTCTTGCATTCAAGGTAGAGCAGATTGACAAGGCAGTCGAAAATACCGTAAGCCGTCTGCATTCGCTTGAAACTACGGAATATTTTGCTTTGCTTGAAAAGCTTATTGCCAGACATATTTCTTCCGGAGAGGGAATTATTTCGCTTAATGCAGCCGATCTGAAAAGAATGCCTTCGGATTTTGAAAAAAATATCAGATCAGCAGCCGAATCAAAGGGCGGAAGTATTACGCTCTCCCGTGAAGCAGCTGACATAGAGGACGGCTTCATTCTTTCATACGGAAAAATCGTTGAAAACTGCAGTTTCCGTGCCATTATCGAGGCAGAAAAGGAAGGCGTAAGAGATACAGCAGCAAAGGCTCTGTTCGGGTAGGTGATAATATGGGCACAGAATACGCAAGCGCAGTTGCAGCAGTCAGGGCAATGGAATGCTCTCTGCTCAGTCCGGCTGACATCGAACAGCTTATAAGCGCAGATTCAGCCGAGGACTTCAACGGACTTATCGAATCAAAAAAGTCCGCTCAGAACACACTTATTGAGGTCTGGGAAATGCTGAGAAGCTACGCTCCTGATAATGAAGAACTGAAAATTCTGCTCTACAGAAACGATTTCCACAATCTTAAAGCAGCACTCAAATCTGTTATTTCAGGCAGAAATGCTGAGAATTACTTCGTTTATCCTTCAAATTTCGAACCAAAACTCGCATCCGAAGCCTTTACATCAAAGGATTACAGCGAGCTTCCCGAATACATGAGGAAAACAGCTTCTGAAGCCTATGAGCTTCTTACAGAAACAATGGACGGTCAGCTTTCTGATTCGTTTATAGACAAAGCGGCTCTCAAAGCAATGATTTCATCAGCAGACAAGTGCAAAAGCAGCTTCATCAGGAAGTACGCTGAACTTACAGCAGTCTGCTCCGATATAAAAATCGCATACAGATGCGCTCTTATGGGAAAATCTCTTAAATTTACCGGCTCTGCTCTGTGCGGAACGGATAAGCTTGAAAAAGACGCTCTTGCGGAAGTTTCAGCTGAGGGTACAGAAGCACTTCTCGGCTATATCGAAGAAAACGGCTTCGAGGACGCAGCAGAAGCTCTCAGAGAATCTCCCGCACAGTTTGAAAAATGGTGCGATGACGTTCTTATGGAACTCGCTGAAACAGCTCGTTCAAGCCCCTTCGGCTATGAACCTCTTGCGGCATATTATATCGCAAAAGAAGCCGAAATCAAAAATATACGAATTATAAAAGTCTGCCGTGAATCAGGCAGCGATAAAAATACGGTCATGGAAAGGATGAGAAAGCTCTATGTATAAAGCAGCAGTCATAGGAGACAGCGCAAGCGTCTCGGGCTTTGCGGCTCTGGGACTTTCCGTATTCCGTGAGACCGATGCTGACAGAATAAAAAAACTGATTGGCAAGCTTGCAGCCGGCGGATATGCCGTTATCTTCATTACGGAACCTGCAGCAGCACTTGTCAGCGAGACAATAAAAAAATACAACAGCAGTACACTCCCCTCAATTGTGCTTATTCCGGCAATCGAGGGCAATACCGGCGAGGGTATGCGTACTCTCCATGAAGCTGTTGAAAAAGCTGTCGGTACAGACATTTTTAATTAAGAATGCAGAACCGGTGATTTTACTTCACCGTGTATGCATTGGAAAAGTGAGGCGAATAATCTGCAATGAGCAGTAAAGGTACAATAGTAAAAATA
Organism: Ruminococcus sp.; assembly: GCA_017513795.1. Taxonomy (GTDB): domain Bacteria; phylum Bacillota; class Clostridia; order Oscillospirales; family Ruminococcaceae; genus Ruminococcus. The sequence goes on along the minus strand of JAFXEJ010000057.1, from coordinate 9,539 downwards.
TCGGGCCCCCTTGTTGTTGCCGAAGGCATGAGAGATGCCAATATGTTTGACGTGGTGCGTGTAAGCAGCAAGCGTCTTATCGGCGAAATTATCGAGATGCACGGCGACAGGGCGTCCATACAGGTATATGAGGAAACCTCCGGACTCGGTACGGGTGAATCCGTTGAATCAACCGGCGAACCTATGAGCGTTGAGCTCGGTCCGGGACTTATCGGAAGTATCTTCGACGGTATCCAGCGTCCCCTTGACGGAATCCGCAAGCTCTGCGGCAACAATCTTCAGAGAGGTGCGGAAGTTCCTCCCCTGAAGCGTGAAACAAAGTGGAAATTCACTCCCGCAGTCAAGGTCGGAGACAAGCTGACCGGCGGCGATGTTATCGGAACAGTCCCTGAAACGGATATTGTTCTTCATAAAATTATGGTTCCCAACGGAATCGAGGGCACTGTAAAGAAAATTTCAGAGGGTGAATTCACTGCTGATGAAACAGTATGCATCCTCGAAACAGAAAAGGGCGAAAAAAAGCTTTCTCTTATTCAGAAGTGGCCGGTTCGCCGTGGAAGAATCTACAGGAAAAAGCTTTCTCCTGAAATGCCCCTCGTAACGGGACAGCGTGTTGTTGACTGTCTGTTCCCTATCGCAAAGGGCGGTGTTGCGGCTATTCCCGGACCTTTCGGAAGCGGATAAACCGTTACACAGCATCAGCTTGCCAAGTGGGCTGACGCAGATATTATCGTTTATATCGGCTGCGGTGAACGTGGAAACGAAATGACTGACGTTCTTAATGAATTCCCTGAGCTTATTGACCCTAATACCGGTAAATCACTCATGGAGCGTACAGTGCTTATCGCCAATACATCGGATATGCCTGTTGCGGCTCGTGAAGCCTCTGTATATACCGGCATCACGATCGCTGAGTATTACCGTGATATGGGATATTCCGTAGCTCTTATGGCTGACTCTACATCACGCTGGGCAGAGGCTCTCCGTGAAATGTCCGGACGTCTTGAAGAAATGCCCGGCGATGAAGGCTATCCAGCATACCTCGGAAGCCGTCTTGCTCAGTTCTATGAACGTGCCGGCAGAGTTATTTCCACTGGTACAGAAGGCAGAGAAGGTGCGCTTTCTGTTATCGGAGCTGTTTCTCCTCCCGGCGGTGACATCTCTGAGCCTGTATCTCAGGCTACTCTGAGAATAGTTAAGGTTTTCTGGGGACTTGACGCCAATCTTGCCTACCAGAGACACTTCCCCGCAATCAACTGGCTTACAAGCTATTCACTTTATGCCGATTCACTTGCCGGCTGGTATGATAACAATGTTTCTGCTGACTGGATGAAGAACAGAGCAAGATTCATGGAAATCCTCAACGAAGAAGCAGAACTCAAGGAAATTGTAAAGCTTATCGGTATGGATGCTCTTTCAGCTAAGGACAGACTTCTTATGGAAACAGCACGTTCTATCCGCGAGGACTTCCTCCATCAGCTTGCCTTCCATGAAGTAGATACCTATACAAGCCTAAAAAAGCAATTCTACATGATGCAGCTTATTCTCAATTTCAATGACGAAGCTGCCGAAGCTATTGTCAAGGGCGCTGATATTGAAGAACTTTCAACACTGCCTGTAAGAGAAAAAATAGGACGTTTCAAATATATTGAAGAAAATCGTACAGACGAGGAATTTGCAAAGCTAAGTACTGAAATTTCTGCCGCAATTGCAGAACTCCTCAGAAAGGAGCAGGACTGATGCCAAGAGAATACAGAACAATTGAAGAAGCAGCAGGTCCTCTGCTGCTGGTAAAGAACGTCGAAAATGTAACATTCGGCGAACTTGCTGATATCAGACTTGCAAACGGCGAAAAAAGACGCTGCCGTGTACTTGAAATAGACGGTACAAACGCTCTTGTACAGCTTTTTGAAAATGCTGCCGGTATCAATCTCAAAGACAGCAGCGTTGTTTTCTCCGGTCACCAGATGGAACTCGGTGTTTCTGAAGATATGCTGGGCAGAGTTTTCGACGGTATGGGACAGCCTATTGATGACGGCCCCGAAATCATTCCCGAAATGAGAATGGATGTAAATGGACTTCCTATGAATCCGGTTGCAAGAAAATACCCTCAGGAGTTTATCCAGACAGGTGTTTCAGCTATCGACGGTCTTAATACTCTCGTAAGAGGTCAGAAGCTTCCTATTTTCTCGGCAAGCGGACTTCCTCATGCACAGCTTGCTGCACAGATCGCACGTCAGGCTAAGGTAAGAGGTACAGATGAACAATTTGCCGTAGTTTTTGCCGCAATGGGCATTACATTCGAGGAATCTGAATATTTCGTACAAAGTTTCAAGGAAACAGGAGCACTTGACAGAACAGTGCTGTTTATAAATCTTGCAAACGACTCCGCTATCGAGCGTCTTGCTACTCCTAAAATGGCTCTTACAGCCGCTGAATATCTTGCATTTGAAAAGGGAATGCATGTACTCGTTATTCTCACCGATATCACAAACTACGCCGACGCTCTCCGTGAGGTTTCTGCCGCAAGAAAGGAAGTTCCCGGACGTCGTGGATATCCCGGCTATATGTACACTGACCTTGCTTCGCTTTATGAGCGTGCCGGCAGACAGGACGGCAAGGACGGAAGTATTACCATGGTTCCGATTCTGACAATGCCTGAGGATGACAAGACTCATCCTATCCCTGACCTCACAGGTTACATCACGGAAGGACAGATAATCCTCTCCCGTGAACTTTTCAGAAAGGGCGTAAATCCGCCTGTTGATGTACTTCCTTCACTCTCCCGTCTTAAAGATAAGGGTATCGGCGAAGGCAAAACCCGTGCCGATCATTCAGATACAATGAATCAGCTTTTCTCTGCCTATGCACGAGGAAAAGACGCAAAGGAGCTTATGGTCGTACTCGGTGAAGCAGCTCTTACTCCTACCGATCTCATTTATGCTAAATTCGCAGACGAGTTTGAAAGACGATATGTATCTCAGGGCTTTGAAAACAACAGAAGCATTGAGGATACGCTCTCTATCGGCTGGGATCTCCTGAAGCTTCTCCCGAGAAGCGAGCTTCGCCGTATCAGAGAAGAATACCTTGTAAAATACTACGACTGATAATTTAAGCGAAAGTATTATTGCTCCACCAACTAACTCTTGAAGAATTATATGAAGCTTGGGGAGCAAAAGGCAAGGAAGAAAGCCGAAAGAATACTGTCGTATTGTGAGGTTTTCTGACGCAGAATTTTGCTCTCCAAGCAAAATAGAAAATTCAAGAGTTAATTTGGGGAGCAATATTATCTTCAACGGATTGGAGTTGATAAATTGGCACGACTTAATGTAAATCCGACTCGAATGGAGCTTACAAAGCTTAAAAAGAAGCTTGTTTCTGCACGGCGTGGTCACAAACTGCTTAAAGATAAGCGTGATGAGCTTATGAGGCAGTTTATGGGTATGATAAAGGAAACCCGTGCTCTCCGTACAGAAGTAGAAACAGGTATCTCTGAAGCTAATCGTTACATGGCTGTCGCTGGTTCGGTAATGCAGAGGGAGGCTCTTGAAACTGCCCTCATGATTCCGAAACAGGAGGTTGAGCTTGAAGTCGGCGAGAAAAACGTTATGAGCGTACTGATTCCCGAATTTCAGGCAAAATTCCGCACAGATGATGAAAATGATGTGTATTCATACGGTATGGCATTCACATCAATTGATCTTGACGGAGCTGTAAGCGCTCTTGGTTCGGTTTTTCCGAAAATGATACGTCTTGCAGAAGTAGAAAAAGCCTGCCTTCTCATGGCGGATGAAATCGAAAAAACACGCCGTCGTGTAAATGCTCTTGAGCACATCATGATTCCCGATTACGAGGAGACTATCAAGTATATCACTATGAAGCTCTCCGAAAATGAGAGAAGTACAACAACATCACTCATGAAAGTCAAGGATATGGTGCTTAAACAGAGCCATAATTTCACATAAAACAAAAGAGCAGATTCTGGAAATTTTCCGATCTGCTCTTGTTTTTTATTCTATGGTACGTTGACACTAAATCAGCACACCATTGCAGTGATCTATTTCGTGCTGTATTATCTGAGCTGTCCAACCCTCGAATTTTTTTATACGAGTCTGCATTTCAAGATTCTGATACTGAACCTTTATAGTCCTGTATCTCATGCATTTTCTTGGCCCTCCGAGTAATGACAGGCAGCTTTCCTCGGTATCATACGGCTTATCCTTTTTGAGAATAACCGGATTCAGCATCGTCATATACTTGTCGTCCTCCCCGACAAAGCATATTATATTTTTCTGCACTCCGATCATATTTGCTGCCATTCCGACGCAGGTTTCTTTATGCGCCATCAAAGTATCAAGTAAATCTTTTGCAGTTTGTAAATCATCTTTTGTCGCTGGCTCTGATTTTCCGGCAAGAAAAATCGGATCGTGCATAAGTTCCTTAATCATCAGCTCCACCCTTTCATTTTTGTTGATACTTCATTATAACACAAAAATATTGCATTTTCAATAAATCAAGACAGAATCAAAAATTTTTTAAATCCTCTTGACAAATAATAGGTAATATGTTACTATATATAAGTAATATATTACCTTTAGTATTTCAGGAGGATAAAAATGAATATAAGGGAAGTAATAAACAGCGGCAAGGTTGATTTCACTGGAATTGAATCATCGTATTTTCTGCTCGGCTTGCTTAGTGCCTTCGATAACAGATTTCAGGCTATGGCTGACAGCATGATGAAGGAAATCAGCTGGAAACAATTTTTTGCGATTATATGCATTAATCTTTGCAAAGACAAACCTACAGTAAAAGAACTGGCTGAGATTATGGGAAGCTCTCATCAGAATGTTAAACAGATTCTCTTAAAACTCGAAAAAAAAGATTTTGTCAGCATTACAGCAGATGAAAACGACAAGAGAAAACAGCGCATTGAAATTACCGACCATTGCATTGATTTCTGTAATAAAAATGATGAAATCACCTCAGGCATTATGAAAAGAATGTTTGATGGTATTCCGGAACATCAATTACAGGCAACTATTCAGACAATTATACAGATTGAAGATAATTTAAAGAAGATTCAGAATCGTGACTAAAGAGATTTCAATCATATTGTGAATCGCTTATCAAAAAATTAAACAGGAGGATTTTTTATGAAAAAATATGTACTTGCTTTTTTAATCTGGGTTATGATTATCCCGATAGCTATACTTAACGGCGGATTCCGTGAACACATCCTTGTTAATCTCGGAGTGCTGGCACGTCCGTTAAGCGGCATTATTCTGAGTGTATGCATTTTTGTTGTGGCTTGGTTTTCCATTCCGAAAATCAGAAACTGCACGAAAAAGGACTACATCATTTTTGGTGTTATGTGGTTTATCTTAACTAACCTGTTTGACCTATCTGCATACATCAGATCAGGTGAGGGATTTTCCGGTCTGCTTCATTCCTATAATATCCTCACAGGAAACACATGGCTGCTTGTAGTTCTCTCAGCATTGTTATCACCTGTGATAGTTATGAAAATCAGAAAGAATAAATCGTGAAAATTCCGCAGATGCTTCTTATTTTCGCTCCACTGCACATTATTTGTATAGCATCACCTTAAACTACCACCCCTGACAGAAAAACTCGATTTCCTCGCCAAGCGGTCCGGTGCAGAATGCTATTGTTGCCGAAAATGCTGAATCTCCGCCGATATTTACAGTTTTCGGAGCGACAAATACTTCATAGCCAGCCGCTTTGACTGCATTCACGCATGCCTGTACATCATCCACGGCAAATGCAAAATGACGTATCACGCCCTTTTCAAGCGATTCCGTACCGTCACGGAATATTTCCACGATACCTGCTCCGGTATCAAGCAGAATGCAGGCTTCGCATTCCTTGATTATGGATAATTGCAGAGTTTCTGTATAAAAACTGCGTACTTTCCTGTATTCTTCTTCGTTCTGACATTTCATTGAAATGTGATGTATTCCTTTTATCATTGTTATTCCTCCGTATGCTTTATTCTCACATAATATTTTTGTTCATCCTCATGATGAATGTATCCGCCATTCTTCAGCATCACTTTGAGTGATGCTGTATTATTTTTATCAACACGAAGATATATTTCATCCTCATGTACAGTATTTCGTATCTCATCAATAAGCATTTTAAGCCCTTGCGAAGCGTAGCCTTTCCCACGAAACTCCGGTGCTATATAGTACCCGATATGTCCTGACCCCTCAACGAGAGACTCGCATAGATAATGGCGGAAATGAAAAGTTCCGGCTATTTTATCATCATCCCACAAGTAATATATAGTCTGCGGAACATATCCCTCTGGCAGATTCAAGCCTTTTGAATGAGATATAATAGTATCAAGAGCATTATCAAAAGCCTCTCTGCTGACGTTGTGATACTCGTTTATAAAGCTGTTTTCTTCGGCTGGAATCGCCCTTTGAAACAGCCATTCTTTTTCAATATCTTCATAATTGGCAGTTTTCAGATATAACATTTTTATTCTCCTTATATGCAGACATCCTTACAACACTACGCCAATAAATATCAAGGATATCTGCCTATGAAAATATTATTCACTCTTTTTTATGGGATGACGTATAACTGTTTTCCACTTCTCTGGCGGCGATTTTCTCGGATCTGACAGATATATTTCATGATGCAGACGCTCACTGCCAAGATCATTGACACAGCCGTTTTCTGAAATGTATTCATCCATTACCGCAACTGTAGCCGGCTCGTCATCATACGATCCGTTATGCATGATCTGAACACAAAGTCCCTCCGCAACAGTCAGAAATTCAGCGGATGAACAGTCGATTTTCTTCTTTTTTGATGCGGTTTCTACTGCCCACAAGAAGTCTTTTTCCGTCACGAAATCAGGAAGTCTTATAACAGATATCCATTTCAGTTCAGATTTGTCAGAGTAATCAAAATCTCTGCCGTTATCGCTCCACCAGAAGCCCTCCAGCGGAGGAACAACATACTCGAAGAAACCCTCAATCTTATAATCTGTCTTATAGCTCATTTTCAGCGTATATGCAACTGCGTAAAGCACCTCTATAGCCTTTTTATATTCGCCGCCCTCATCGTTGGGATTCCCTTTTCCACGAACTGCAATGTAGTTCATTGAGGGGATTTCAACTATCTGCGGTTTATTTTTCGGCATATAATATTCCTTGAATTCCTTTTTAAAATCAAATGCCATAATTTCCTCCATGATTTATATTTCTAATTTCCAACCGTTATCTCCATGATAGATCATCTGTCTGGTCATACCTCCGTCAATACAGATATTCGCCCCTGTTATAAATCCTGCCTTATCTGAGCAGAGAAACATCACCATATTGGCTATATCAAGCGGATTTCCCACTCTGCCGGCAGGCTGCTGAACGGCATCTGCTCCCTCATATATTGTATACGACGTATCGATCCAGCCGGGAGAAATTGAATTCACACGAACCTTTCCCGCCAGACTTACCGCCAGTGCGTGCGTAAGAGCCGCAATTCCGCCCTTTGCCGCCGTATAGCTCTCCGTCTGCGGCTGACTCATCCTGTCACGGGATGAAGAAATATTGATTATAGAACCGCCCTCGCTGAAATGCGGAGCAAACAGCTTTGAAAGATAAAACGGTGCTGTCACTCCAACTGAAAGAGCATACTGGAATTCCTCATATGTACATTCGTCAATGCCTTTCATGACCGGCAGAGCATTATTGATGAGAAAATCAATCTTTTCGTGCTGTGACAATACAGATTCTGCAAATGCTTCAAGAGTTTTCCTGTCAGCGATATCTCCTGTAAAATGCTCTCCCTCTGCCTTGTCAATTACATAGACGAAAGCTCCGTTTCTGCGGAATTCCTCAGCAATACACTTTCCGATTCCGTTTGCACCGCCTGTGATTACTGCAACCTTATTTTTAAATGTGTTCATGCTCATTCCCCAATAATTTCCAGTGTCTTATCATCATCAGTGCCGCAGCAGAACTTGTCAAGTATCTGCTGGAACAGCTTCTGTTCAGGTGCGGCGTACTTAAAAAGCGTCATACATGAACGAAGCTTATATGCATCGGGATCGCCGAAAACTACCATAGGATCATTACATTCAATATCAAGCAGAGACTTTGTGATTTCAAGCAGTCTTTCCCTGAGAACCGGATGCGCATAATAGTCCTTTGCTTCTTCGATATCACGGATAGAAAAAAGCGCAGTCTTACCGCTTCTGCCAAGTCCCTGAATCTGCGGAAATACATACCACATCCAACATGATTCTTTTATTCCTCTGCTGATTTCCGCAAAAGCTGTATCGTAAGTCTCGCCAAAGTCGTAGCCGTTATCCTGTGCGTCGATGAACTTCTGTAAATCAGTCATGCGGAGTTCGATTCCCAGAACGCCGTACTTTTCCTGCTTTTCACGAGGATAATAAGCATCCATGTGATCCGGATCGGGAGTTTCAGAAGGCGCATATCCTAATTTTTCTTTCGGCAAGGACGCATAAAGCTCCTGAAAAGAATCAAAATGGTGCAGTGCAGTTACCCGTGTCTGAATTTTTTCAGCAGAATCATCAAGCAAAGTGAATTCGATAAAATCTCCGACGTGTACCAGCTGCCGCTTTTCGTCATTCAGACGAAGCTCTATTGTTTTGCTTCCGTTTTTTATTTTCATAAACGGAGCTTTCTGTAATTTCATTTGATGCATCATAAATTATCACCTGTCCTTATAAATATAATAATTGGGATTTATCATTCAAAATCCACATGTTCATTAAAAACAAAATCTCCATTGATATTTTGATAAACAGTTAATGACGTGTATTCTCCTTTTTCATTAACCTCTATGACATATTTCCACTGACTTGCCGGTGAACCTTTATAGCCAACAGGAATATCTTTGGATGAGCCGCTTGATTTTCCTAAATAATTAGTAAAAAGACAAGTTACCATTCCGGATTCAATTTCACTATAATCATACTCCTCAGCCATTACCTGTAATGAATTTCCGGCATTCATTTTATAAAATCCTTTAAGACGCTGTTTTTCGTCATATAGAATTTTATAGTGTTCGTTGAAAAGACTTCCTCTTTCAGAAAACCATGCAGTCCAGACAGCATTGCCATATTTCACAAAATATCTTGTACCACTTCTTCCGACATCTGCACTGTCACGGATTATCTCATCATAATTTTCAACAGCAAGCGGTGAGCCTTCGCTGTCAAAATATGTCACCTTGTATAACTGACCTGGTTTTACGTTTTTGATAACTCTGCCGCATTTATATTTTCTGATAATGTACTTTGTCATCTTACTCGGTGAAGCTATTCCTAATCCACTGAAATATGTTGATACCACTTTTTTACTTCTTTTTGCTTCAAAATCTGTTATGAAATCATCAAGATGATTCCATGCATACTCATGAAAGTTATCACACTCAGCAGAAAGTGAGTCCCAATATTCATAAAGATTCATTCCTTATCACTCCCCGAATTATTTTTATTAAAAAAATTATAACATAGTAAATAATAAAAATCAAGC
>JAFXEJ010000056.1 GCA_017513795.1 Ruminococcus sp. | reverse complement strand
TTGACGCAAAGTCAATCATGGGTATTTTCAGCCTTGATCTTTCAAAGCCGATTCAGCTCAATGCTCATACAGATGACGCTGATGCATTCCTCAAGGATATCGAAAAGTTCATCGTAAAGTAAGAAATCACCTGATGAAAAGGCTGCTGCGGCAGTCTTTTTTGTTTTATCAATATTTTTTAACACAGAGGGCGGTCTATGACCGCCCTTTAATTTGTTCTGAAATATATCTTCATCACAGGATCAGAAAAATCAATCCCAGTCCTTCTTGTTGAACTTGTGGAAGAACTTCTTTATCGGGTTTGTAACGCAGAGTTTCTGGAAGTAGTGATAAAGTACATCCTGATTACAGCCGTTATCTTCAAGATTTTCGTACATATCCTTGAACTGATCGAGTGTCAGACCAAGATTTCCTTCGAATGTAAGCTCATTGTCTGTGAATACGACAGCTCCGTAAACGGGAGTAGAAGAAAATCCGCCCTTTTTCAGGTGATGGATAACGTTGTCGATGTGAGTTTTGTTCTGAAGCTGAGGATTGTACAGCTTATGAACATTAGTGCCGACTTTATGTACAAGCTTCTTACCGCTGCCCGTGATAACTCCTGAGATACCTTTTGTTTCCACAACGAGTACACCGAAGCGTCCGAAGACGAGGTGATCTATCTCAACAGTCTTGTTATAAAGCGGAAGGAAAACATTGTTGATAATGCGGATATTATCTTTTTTACCGATCTTGGAAATGGTTTTTGAAACCTTTTTTTCTGCGGATCTTCCCTTGCGTCTGCCTTTGCTGAAATAGGAAGCGATTCCCCAGATAATCAGCAGAACAACAGCTGCGGCTAAAACGATCAAAAATAATTTTAGATTTTTTTCCATAATTTTCTCCTAAACTACTGAATAATTCAGATTCAAACAGCAATAATACAAACAGACGCATACAGCGTCAGGTGATACAGCAAAATGATATATTATCATTGTGCAGTGTTGCCTAAACCCCGAATCAAAGCGAGGTGTTCTCAATATGTGGGATAAATTAGCACTTATTCTTCTGATTATCGGAGGAATAAACTGGGGTCTGGTAGGTATATTCGAGCTTGATCTTGTTGCGTGGCTTTTCGGCGGCGCAGCGAGCCTTATCAGCAGAACGGTCTATATTCTTGTAGCTATTTCTGCGGTATGGTGCATATCTCTGCTTTTCCGCAGGGACGACGAGCTGGCTTTTAACGCAACAGACCGGTAAACACGATTTTATGAATCTGAAGAACTGATGAACATACCAGATTCTTGCGATGCCGCAGATTCATAAAAATATGCCTGATACTGATTCTGACCGTCAGAACCGGTGAATGCTGCATATCGGCGGAAATATCTTCCGGATGCAGCAGGGTATACATAGTGCGGCTTATAAAAGTGTATGCAAAAAAGGGAGGTATTTCGCCTCCCGATTTTTTATATAGATTAGTCGCTTACATAAGGGAGAAGAGCGATGTGTCTTGCTCTCTTTACTGCAACTGTGAGCTCACGCTGATGGAAAGCACAAGTTCCTGTCACACGTCTGGGAAGAATCTTAGCTCTCTCTGTCATGCACTTTCTGAGCTTAGCGAGGTCCTTGTAATCAATTCTGTCGATTCTGTCAGCACAGAACATACAAACCTTCTTGCGAAGCTTCTTTGCAGGACGGGAATTTCTTTCCTTTTCCATGACTTTTCCTCCTATCTTTATAAAGTAACGTTAAAAGTTTTTCTTAGAACGGAACATCTCCGTCGCTGAGGATTTCTTCAAAATCACTCAGGCTGCCATAAGACATACTGTCGTTATTCTGAGCGGGCTGCTGCATAGGAGCTGCCTGCTGCGGAGGAGTCTGATAATTATTGTTGTAGTTATTCTGGGGAGCGGAGTAATTAGAACCGCCGCCGTTTCCGGATTCTCTCTTAGATCCGCAGAACTCAACGTTGTCAACAAAAACATCTGTTGTATAGTGAGTTACATCGGGGTGATTGCGATCCTGATAGCTGCCTGTTCTGAGGCTTCCCTCAACGCAAATCATGCTTCCCTTGCTGAAGTAGCGTGAAACGAATTCCGCTGTTTGTCTCCATGCTGTACATGAAATGAAATCAGCCTGTCTTTCACCAGTATTCTTATCAGCAAATCTTCTGTCGATAGCCACGGTGAATCTGCATGAGCTGATACCGCTCTGTGTCTGTCTGAGTTCCGGGTCAGCAGTAAGCCTTCCCATTAAAATAACTTTATTCATCATCGCACCTCCTTGAAATAATGACGTTATGCAATTAGCAAACTGTTACGAGTGAACGAAGAACGCCGTCTGTGATGTTGAGACGTCTGGAAAGCTCAGCGGGATAATCGGGCTTAGACTCGAATGTGTAGATTACATAGTAACCCTCTGTCTCGTCTTCGATAGGATATGCAAGCTTGCGCTTACCCCAATCCTCGTTGACTTCAACAGCTTCGGCATGTCTTTCGATTCTCTGCTTGAACTTCTCAACAAGAGCCTTCATAGGCTCCTCGCCGTTCTTAAGGCTGAAAACAACCATTACTTCATACTTAGCGGATACCTTTGCCATGATGTACACCTCCTTCCGGGATATGCCCTCAACCTACTGAGGGTAAGGATAATATGGTATCGTGCATACGATACTTGATTATTTTACCACAAAGGACAAGATTTGTCAAGGGGTACAATGAAAAAAATTCGGAATTATATCGAAAAAATTTTTTGAAAAATTTCAGAAAATGGTGAGAGTTTTTGCGTTTTCAAAAGACTAAGTTATAGAAGGTAATAAAAGTGAGGTTCGGACTCGCAAAAACCTTACTATATTTATTAGGAGGAATCACTATGAAAAACAAAAAGAAAAGATTTATTTCTGTTATTGTATCTTTACTGTTATCTATTAATTGCATTTCTACTTCTGTATTTGCAGCAGATGAAGAAACAGCTGTATCGACAGAATTTGTCATTGATACTGAAAATGAAACGGTAACAACAGTTTCTTCTGCAACAACTGACGCTTATTTGGAAGAAATCTGTCAAAAAATCAACGAAGCTTATTATGATGTTGATGTTTATGCAGATTATGAAAACAAATGTGTTGTTTACAAGTATTGTCACACATCTTGGGTATCTATTTTGAAATCATACTGTGAGGAAAATGGAATTGACATTAATTATATTCGTTTTGTTCCCGATTTAGAAACGATATCTCAGTTGCTTCAGAAATATATTCGTAGTATATCCGGTTCTGTTACAGTAGATGAGAATGAAGGAATTGTTGTATTTCAGAGTTCAAGAGAAGATGATATAACAAATGCAAAATCTTATTGTGAATCGGATGAAATAGATCTTGATTTTATAAAATTTGTTTTATTGGAAACAGAATCTAAGCCATCAACACCGAACAAAATTCAGGATACAAGAAGTCCCGATTCTAAATTGTCCGATGGTGTAAAAAAAGCACTGGATGACGGAGTTGAAAGAATTCGTGTATACTTGATTTACAAGTATAATGCTCAGGAACTGTCAGAGGAAGCGCATAAGAGAGCAAATGAAGAGTTAGCAACACTTGACCTTTCTTCTTATGATGAAATAACTCTTAGTAAATTGGAATATGAAATATTTAGAAAGCACCACAATCAAGTATGTATTGATGATAGAAATGCTATATTAAATGCAATAGGTGCGGATATTTCTGATGTTAATACTACGCCATGGCTTAATTGTACTTTGACTGCTGAACAGATTTTAGCTGCGGAAGAATATGAAAAGATATTGGGTGTTTTCTTGTGTGACGATGAGCATTTTATTAATGATCCATTGGTTATTCAGTATAATACTACTACAACAACGAAATCAACAGATGATAATTCAATAACCACAACAACTGTTACAGATACAACAGAAACTACAACAACAGATACAACAACAACTACTACAACTACAACCGCAGCAAATACAACTACTACAAAGAAGAAGCCGGCAACAACTGGCAAAACTCAGAATCCTCCTAAGACTGGTGACAGCGGCGTGAAAGTTGCATTGACATTTGCTGTTCTTGCAGCAGCAGCAGCTTGCATCACACGTTCCAGAAAAAAGGAAGATGACGGAGAATAAAATTTAATCAAATTTCAAAAGGAGTTGTTATTATGAAAAAAACTAAAAAATTATCTGCAATGCTTCTTGCTTCTTTAATTTCAGCCGGAGCAGTTTCATCATTTTCAGTCAGTGCGCTTTCCTATACAACATATGGAGGAAAATTTACTCAGAAAGCCTTTGAAAACACTCTCGAGAACTGCGAATATATGGTTCCCGTTGAAAACGAGCTTCTCGGCGGATGCTATATTTTTCCGCTTAATACACGCTTTTCCGATTTATACGGAACTCCCGGCTGCTTCGAAATAATAAAACTTGAGGACGTCCGTTCAGACTATATCCAGATTTGGTCGGCTTATGATATTGACATGGAAAAGCTTGAAGAAGCTATAACACAATTTTTACCTGACGCTGTTATACAAAAATATCTGATGAATTATAATGCTCCTGAATATCCCGATCTTGATGTTGAACGTGAACCGGATTTACACTGGGGCATCACTATCAAGGGATATGAAGGCTCACTTCCATAACAAGAAGCAAAAGAAGCAAATATTTCATTTGAAAGTGCAGAAGCACTTCACAATGCTATCGCAGAAATCGACGGATTAGAGAGTTACAGGTACATCGAGGAAGAAATTAATGCCAGCGTGACATTTTCTGCTCTTACGTCCTATGGTCCGTTTGAAGCAAAGGGAACTTATGATTCATTTGAGAATTTCATCACTGAAAACAATCTCGACTATCATACTTTCTACGAAGTATTTTATGAAAATATCATTATCACTGCTAATACAGAAGCCTCCGCAGAAGAATATTATAAGGTAGCGGAAAAAATCTACAACGATATGAATGAAGAACCCTACATCAACTGGTCTACTCCCGGTCCCCAGGCATTTCTTACAGTATATGATTTACACAACAACATCTTAGGCGACGCCAATGACGATGACCAGCTTGCGCTCTCCGATGCTGTTGCGATTCTCCAAAGTATCGGAAATCCTGATGATTATGAGCTTACTCCTCAGGGAGAATACAACGCTGATATCGCCGGAGACTTTGACGGAATCACAAACCTTGATGCTCTTACAGTACAGAGAAAGCTTCTGAAGCTTGAATAAATGTAACCGAAAATAAATTTCAAGGAGGAATCATTATGAAAAAAATTAACGAATGCTTTTTATCCATTTGTGCATCATTTTTAAGTCTTACTTTTGCCGCATCAACTACAGTCAGTGCGATAGCAGCAAATAGTACAGGAAACACATGCAAAGAATACACTGATATGGTTGAAAAAACTTTTAAGCTTTCAGAGGATTATGACGATTTCTACGATGCACATATAGGAGCAGAAATTGATATTTATATCGATAAGATAGAAGGAACTAATGATAGCTATATGTATTCTGTTGAAAAAATTACACCATCACATATTTCTATCAGTTCATTTAATAAACCACTTGATCTTGAAGCTGTTATAAATGCTAATGGCAATGATTACGCTGTTGCATATCTTGGCAATTCGGAATCTGTTGACGGAATAACTTATTATTATGAAATATATTCATCAGGTATGAAAGAAGCGAAAAACACATATTTGAATACTTGTTTCAGACCAAATATGCTCGAAACGAAAGAATTTAACAACAGCTGTCTTTCTATTGATGAGGCAAAAGCTATATATTATTCACTTGTAGAATCCAACCTTAAAACTGATATAGCAAACATTGATTATTATGGAATCGGTGTACAAATCAATCCAAAAATCATTGAAAGACCGTACGTTTTCTGGTTGAGTAAAGAAGAACAGGTTATTTTAAAGACATTTCTTAGTGAAAATAATATTAATTATAACTTAACAGTTGAACTTCCTGATGACGATTACAGCTATACAACCATCACTCCGAACAATGATGTCAAACTTGAAGAACACTATAAGCTTTTATCTGACATCTATGCAGATACTGGATTATATCACTGGACAAATGATATTCCCGTAAATTCAAGCAACGCTATCTTTGCTACATCAATTGATATGCATAACAACCTTAAAGGCGACGCTAACAACGACGGAACACTTGCGCTGTCTGATGCTGTTGCAATCATGCAGACTGTAGGCAACCCTGACACCTACGGACTGACAGCACAGGGCGAATACAACGCTGATATCGCCGGAGATTCTGA
>JAFXEJ010000055.1 GCA_017513795.1 Ruminococcus sp. | reverse complement strand
TCCTACAGAGCCGGATAAAAAAGCTGATTACGGCGATGCAAACTGCGACGGAACAGTTGCTCTTTCAGATGCAGTATGTGTAATGCAGGCTATCGGAAACCCCGATACTTACGGCGAAAACGGAACAGACAAGAATCGTATCACAGCACAGGGAGCAATCAACGGAGATGTAAATGATCCCGGCAGCGGACTTACAAACTCTGATGCTCTTTCAATTCAGAAATATCTTCTTAAACTTATCAGCAAGCTTCCCGAATAATAATTATAAGATGCCGGATCATCACGATCCGGCATTTTTTGACACAACACGGAAAAATGCTGAATTTCCGGCAGCCTATTGACATTTACGGTGATAAATGATACAATAAAAGTACTAAAAATCGCTCGAAAGCGATAAAAGAGAGAGGGAAATTATCATGAAAAAATTACTGAGAGCAGCTGCCGCTGTATCGGCTGCTGCAATGGCACTGACCTTTGCTGCTCCCGTTGCTAATGAAAAGCCGGAAGTACAGCTGAACGCAATCGCAGCCGTTGACGACTGCAACGACGACTGGCTTCATGCAGAGGGAAGCCGCCTTTACGACATGAACGGAAACGAAGTATGGCTCACAGGTGCAAACTGGTTCGGTTTCAACTGCTCCGAAAACTGCCCGCACTATTTGTGGAGTGCTGATGCAGACGACTGTCTCGACGAGATAGCAGACCGTGGTATCAATGTCATTCGTTTTCCTATTTCTACTGAGCTGATACTGTCATGGATGAACGGTACTCCGAACAAGGTAAGCAGCTTTTCCGCAAATGCAGATCCCGCATACAGAATAAACGCAGACTTCTGTGAGGCTGACGGAAAAACTCCTGTTGACAGTATGCAGGTATTCGACATCATGATGAGAAAGTGCAAGGAGCGTGGTATCAAGGCATTTATTGATATTCACAGTCCTCACACTGATAACTCAGGTCATAACTATAATCTCTGGTACGGCAAGGAAACTGCTGACGGAACTATGGTTACTACAGAACTGTGGATAGAGTCGCTTGTATGGATCGCTGAGAAGTACAAGAATGATGATACTCTCATCGGTTACGACCTTAAAAACGAGCCTCACGGTAAAGGTCAGGAGGGCGTTCTGGCTGCAAAGTGGGACGGCTCTACAGATGAAAATAACTGGGCTTATGCTGCTACAAAATGTGCAGAAGCTATCCTCGATGTAAACCCCAATGCGCTTATCTTTATAGAGGGCGTTGAGCAGTCTATGAGCGGTGCTATGGAGGGCGACTACTGGGGTATGCCCGACAGACGTGACAATTCACCTTACATCGGTGCCTGGTGGGGCGGAAACTTCCGTGGTGCAAGAGAATATCCCATTGTTCCCAAGCAGGGTACAAGCCAGATCGTATATTCACCTCACGACTACGGTCCGTCAGTTTATGCACAGACATGGTTCGACAAAGACTTCACAGAGCAGACTCTCCTTGACGACTACTGGTATGACACATGGGCTTGGATTAACGCAGAGGATGTTGCTCCTCAGCTTATCGGCGAATGGGGCGGACATATGGAGGGAGACAACCTCAAATGGATGCTTCTTCTCCGTGACTATATGATTAAAAATCACATCAACCATACATTCTGGTGTCTGAATACAAACTCCGGCGATACAGGCGGACTCTGGGACAGTCTCGGATTTACACAGAGCTCAGGTACAACTATTGACTGGAATGAAGAAAAGTACGAGATGTTTGAGGAATCTCTCTGGCAGACATTAAGTTCAGGCAAGTACATTGGTCTTGACCATCAGGTAGCTCTTGGAAAGAATGGTATTTCACTGAGCGATTACTACACAAACTATGCTAAGACAGAAGGCAGCAATATCGACGGCGGTACAAAGAATCCCCAGCCGAAGCCTCCGGTATCAACTGTTACTACAAAGCCGGTAACAACTACAACTACAACTGCTAAGACAACAACCACAACAACTACAGCACCGAC
>JAFXEJ010000054.1 GCA_017513795.1 Ruminococcus sp. | reverse complement strand
CGGTTGCAATATCCTTTCTGATTACTATATTTTTTTTAGCAGAATTATTATGAATCACTACCGAGACACCGTCCCTTGTTTTTCCTGTAGGAATATAGAGTATATTAAGTGAAGTAATTTTTCCACCTATCATGTCTCCGTAAACAATGTCACCCTCTTTTAAGGATTATACTGTCTTTTTAAATACAGTATCCGAGTTATATGAAGCTTCGTCAACCACGTATTTTACATTTCCGTTTCCTACAACACCGTTAATACAGGGAACTATAGCGTCATCCTCACTAAGCGTTTCCGTAATTGACTTCACAACAAACGGACCAATTAATTCTGATCCTGTCAAGTCAGCGTTTGTTGATACAACCAAATCAGCAATCATGGAGTTTCTGTTCGTTGTATAGGCTGCAACTTCTACTTTTTCTCCGCTATACTTACTTGTAAAGTTATCAACTAAACTATATTTATCTACTCTCTTATCAAGCGGCAAAATCAAAAGCTTAGCCTTATTGCTGACAGCATACTTGAACTGAAGTATAGGACTTTCAGAATTAAGCACACTGTTATAAACTATAAAGTTTTCCTGGGCGCAAATCCTCGTCAGACAGTCGTCATCATTTTTTGCACCGTCTAATACAGTGTCAATCATTGTTATCTCATTATTTGCGTTTATGCGGTAAAGAACAGGTGTGTTTTCATCAACATTACTTATACCGACAAATGTACCTTTGCCGTTGTATATATCTTCTATGTTCTTTACGACAACACCATCAGCTACAACTCTCTTAGCAAAATCGAATTCTACAACAGCCTTGCCTGTATACAGTTTCGCTCTTGCTTTGGAATTAAGTGCTGAGCTCTCACCTGCATCACTACCTAAGAATCCACCAATGAGTGGTTTTGTTTCAGGGGCTTTTTCCACACCAACAACCTGACTGTAGTTATCTAAAATAAATTCGCCCTTAAGACCTACAAACATTTCATCTGTACACATAGCAGAAACTTTATAAGCTTCATCATTGATTATGATTTCTCCGTTGCTTGAAATCTGCGAAATCGTTCCCGATACAGACAGTCTTTTCACTACAGCACGGACAAATTTATTTTTACCGCTATCTGAACTTTCGTAAACGGTTATAATATCATCTCTCATAAGAGAACCCAAAGTAGCGGCTCCTGTACCGATAAATAACCAGAAATCACCTTCTGTTATATCATAGTTTGTATACGTAAACAAGTCATTGATTTTACTTGTCGCTACTCCGCCAAACTTGATAACACGTGAAACATGGTCTATCCATACACACTCGCAAATACCATCTGCATTGTTATCAATTAAAGTAATATCACCTTCGAAGTTTGATGGATTAGAAATAACTGACGCTAAACTTCCTTCTAATGCAGTACCGTTATAAATAATTGATGAATCTGCAGCAAGCTCATACTCAATTTCTTCACCGTCACTTACTTTTGTGTATATAATTTCTCTTTCATTGATTTTTTCAAATTTAATATCTGTACTGCTCGTCACAACATTTACTTCTACCTTTGGGAGCGGACGAATAGCGCAAAGAACTCTCTCGCCGTCTTCTTCACGGTAGATAAATTCGCATAATATACCAAGAAAATCTACGTTTACAGAGTCTTCAGCCGTATATTTTATGCCATCAATTGATATACCTTCTGATTTTTTACGTGAATAAAGCCCTGTGATACCGTTAGAAGTCATCACGCCTTTGTCGTGAATAAGCTTAGCGCTTTTATTTAAAAAGTTTTGTGTTGGATTGTAAACTATACTGTTAGAACCAAATTCCCCAATTGCAAGATAGTCTGAAAGCAACAGATTATAAATTATTCTTACGCCTTCAGTTCTTGTAATAAAAGAATTTTTTACATTCACACGATCAAAAAGATTGATTTTGTTTGCGATGTCTAATACACCGTTTACATCCTTTGCAAAAACATTATATCCTAAAGCGTTAATGCAAACTGTTGCTGCCTCATAAGGCTTAATAAAATCTTTAGGTCTAAAGTTGCCCTCTGTATCACCTTTGATGATACCAAGCTGATACAAGCCGCATAAAACATTAAAATTTTCATCTTTTATCTGGATGTCTTTAAATGGAGAAACGTTTGATACATATTTTTCTGCTTCAACAAGGCGTCCTATTGCACTCACAAAATCTACTCTATTCATCGGCTGAACAGAATTAAATTCTGTTTTATCTTTCAAAATCAAACCTAAATCGGAGAGAACATTTATTTCATGTCTGTTTGGATCATCTTCAATATCTGTAAAGTTATCAAGATCTTTATATTGTATAAATCTTTTACTGTTATCGTCATTATCGTCGGGAATTAAAGAAAAACCTTCAAACCAATGTGGACCTGCATCTTTTACGCAAAAGAATATTCTTTGTTCGCCTACAAGTGGCTGATTCAAATTTATTATACATCTGTGTGATTTCCAATCAGGCGCACCAACCTTTGATGTGTCAACAGTACCAATAATTGTACCTGATGTAGAACCGAGACGCACCTCTACTATGCCCTGGTCTGCAATGCCGCTTCTGAACGAAAATATAATTGCTGATGACGGTTTTGTAGCATTAATGTCATAGCCTAATTTATTTGCAACATACATTAATGCATCGTTGCCACTACTACCCTTTTGCGCAGGAGTACCGGCAACGTATTGCGTTGCTTTAATCTGAAGCTCATCAGTTATGTCTGCATTTACATTAAAAATACATAACTGAATAAGCATAACAAATATTAGAAATAAAGCGGGGAGTTTTTTCATGTGTTACCTTCCTTTCTCACCGTGTATGAATTCTTAATCAATTTAGCCGTAGTGCAATAAGACTTGAACACAATATAGGGTTCGAGCCTTACTGCACTAGCCAAAAGCTACTGTGTACGACTAACATATTCTAACTTTTTTCATTTCAACTGGAACTTAGTTTATTTAGACTGCTCCAATTTTCTCTTCTTTTTGAACTGTTATCTGATAAGAATTATTAAATTCTTCATCGGGCATTAAAGAAATTGCTTCTTCAGATAAAATGCTCCTGCTTCCGCCCTTAAGTTCTGCATAAATCTGCAGAGTTGCATCTTTTTTCTGTTTGGACGAATTAACAATTTTTATGCACATTGTGCAATCGCCACTTTCAGGCTGTGCGTATAAGGTTACGCCATTCTTTTTAAACCAAGTGTTTGTAATATTAATATCGTACGGCAAGCAAATGTTTTCAGGAGTAAGATACACTTGAGCCGTTAATATGACTTCGTTTCCGTATTTATCTTTAACCCCGTTTGATAAAATAGTATAGGGTTCTAATGATAAGTAATCTTTAAGATTATCGTTAAGGTAAAGCTTTAATTCACCCTCTGAAGGACAGTAAACACTTTTCTCAACTACCGGAGCAATAGCTCCGGCAGTTGAAACATTAAAATTATTCTTAGTTACCGTTGTTGCATCTAAAACCGTGTCTGTTTCCAGAGCTAAATAATATTTGGCTGCAACAGGTTCAGGGTCAGTTACTGGAGCAAAACCCTTCCGAGAGACCTACCTCGGCTCTCAACGGTGATAAAATACTCATATCGTTTACAAAGAATAGTTTAGCATAAGCTCCTGCTTCTGTTGTAAATCCACTTGCCGTTACCGGATAAGTTGTTTCCTCTGTTGTGGGAGACTGATTCGGAAGTGCTCCAATGCCTAAAAGTCTTCCATCAGCGCTGTAAACTGCAAGAATTAATGAGAAATATTCATTTGTGCCCTCTGCATTATATGCTTGCACAGAAGCTGTAAGCTCCTGAGTTCCTACAGGTAAAGTCCCGCCTTCTACACTGCCGCTAGGTGTT
>JAFXEJ010000053.1 GCA_017513795.1 Ruminococcus sp. | reverse complement strand
TTTGAAGCTGAGATCTTTATTTACGATCTGAAGGTCAGTGTTTGAATTGCCTTTTTCGCCACGGATTATAGTGTGAAGAGCGCCGGCTTCAATGTCAAGATTCTGATATGCGGGTTTTACCTCAATTCCTTCCCATGGAAGCATTGATTCTGAGAAATCAGAATTTACAATTGTTTCTTTACATTCTGATTTACTCTCTGCTGTTTTGATAGCTGTATTTACAGCAATTACATTCAGCGGTACAATATTTGCCGTTGTTGGTGTTACCATTGATATAGCCATTAAGCTTGCAACAATGGATTTTGCAAATTTTTTGTTCATTTTGAATGAACCTCCCCCAAATATTTTTTGTGCCTATATGGCATTTTGAATATTGATAAAATATTATCATGCTATATTATATCATATAAAATTAAATCTGTAAAGTTTTTTTAAAATAATTGTTAAAATTTGATGAAATTATGTAAGTGATTATGTCTAAAATGTAGAAAAACAATTGTGTATTTATATTTTTGCTTTAGCTATTCGAGCTTTGTGATTTGATAAAATAGTTAAAATCTGCAGTTGTTTCTCTAAAGAGTGTTTTTTCAAGAATTATATGAAGCTTTTGGAGCAATATTAATCGTAAAAAAATGCTGAAAATGTTCGGTGAAGTGCAAAGATACTTCCTTGATAAACGTCCATTGTAATGAACGTACAGGTTGCAGGAGTCATATACCTCGCACGGAGGTAGTATAGAACTGTTGTGCGTTCACCATAGTATACTCATATCGTTCCGCAAGTCTGCCCTGTTTGTCCATGGCTTTTTAAAACAAGCCGAAGTCTTGAAAAAGTCTTGACCTCGGCTTGAAATAAATTTATTTTATTGCTTTATTATAAATCTGCTTTCTCCGAAAGTTCCCGTAAAAGGGAGCCTTCTGATGGTTGAGATTATTCGAGTCCGTCAAATCCGAGAAGGAACTGCTGGATTTTAAGAGCGTCCTTATTTGTAAGACCGCTGCCGGGATTATCAACATCTCCGTTTATCTTAGCCTGTTCTGTAAGCGGATACTCATCGGGATTTCCGAGGTGCTGGAGAATAAGAACAGCATCGTTAAGAAAAACCTGATTGTCTCCGTTTACATCGCCGGGAGTGCCTACCGGTACATGAGTGCTTCCAGCCTCGTCCTGAAGGAATGAAACTACCCATGCAAGAGGAGCGTTAAACTCAAGTGAAGCTTCGTTTGTAGACCATGCTTCATTAGCGTCAGCATACCATCTTTGTGGTGAAATGTCGCCCGCACCAAAAACAAATCCTAAGTAGGGCATATAATATTCATTAAGTTCTGCACTTGGACCGCTTACGAGTACACCATCGGGAGCTTCCGGATAAATATCATTGAGTTCATGTACCCAGTGCTTATGAGTAGGATTCTTTGCACTGTATGAGCCATATCCTGTGATATATGAGAATGAAAGCGGATTGTTTCCGAGGAGATGGTCCATAGCCTGTACAACGCCGTTGATGTATTTCCTTTCATAAGTGATATCATAAGCATAAGCCATAATAATAGCGTTTGTGGCATTCATTCCGTTGGAACCATAACGGTAGTCATTAGCGTATATCGAAATATCAAGGTTAGATGAGTCGGGACTGTAATACGGAGGGCCGTCATACTTGTATGCGATGCCATAGCCCTGTTCGTTTTCGCACTCAATGTAGTCATCAGCAGAAGAAAGGAGAGTACGCTTTAATTTATCATTCTCATCATCGGAGAGAAGCTCAGGATGAAGGAGAAGTGAGAGTGAACCGGCAGAAGCGGACATTCTCCAGTTAAAGGAAGTAAATTCTGCATCTTTGTTTGAATGGCTTACAAGTCTTGAATACACATTATAAGCACAAGGGGATTCGGAAAGTTCTTTCTTGTAAGTGGAAGCTATTTCAGTTTCGCTCATTTCAGAAGCAGAGATAAAGATTTCGCATGCAGCCCAGTAAGCGTCATCAATAACCTCGCTGTCATGGTATGCTTCGCCGCCGTTTGAGTGATACTGAGGTGCATAGAGTGATGTTTCATTGATTTCTTCTTTAGAACAACTCCAATAATAAGGATGCTCTGTTTCAGAATAATCATATTCGTACCAGTGCATCAGATATGCATTGTATGCGTCAACAGCTGATGCGAGATATATTTCAGCTTTTTGCTGGTCATAAGGTGCCCAGAGTCTTGCAGCCTGTGCTGCTGCTGCTGCATAGCTGAGAGTAGCAGCAAACGTCGGAGGCTTTACTATTCTTGAATCTGTTGTATCGCTGATATAGTCGAAAGGAGTTTCAGCGAGCTTGAAAGACTTATAATCCTGAAGCTTGTGGTAGTAAAGACCTTCAAATTTGCCCCATGTAGGATCATCCTTAGTAACTTTCATTTTAGCCATCCAGTCGATTTCGTATGCAGCTTCTTCGAGGATATCAGGAATCTTATTTCCGGTTTCAGGGACTACGATTGTACCGGAACCGTCATCAAACTTTCCTTCATAACAGTCATTGAGAATAGCTCTTTCGTACATATTCTGGAGAGTCCATGCTGACATACCGCCGTTAACCATGGACTTCATGTAATTACCTGCATCATACCAGCCGCCGCTTGCCTCAATCTGAGAAGAAGCGTATGTTTCAGAAGCTTCTGTGTCTTCCTGATAATTGTCGTACCAGATCTTCTGAACATAAGCTGTATCATTTTTGTGATAAGCATTGCGTGCAAGCTTTGAAGCATCGCCGGAAGTTATGTATTTTTCTTCAATAGCCATACCTGAACGGTTCTGATAGAAATAGTTCAGAGCGTCGGTAAGCAGGTTGTGAGAATCTGCTGAATAGATATCTCCGGCGATTCGGAAGGGGAATGATCTCCACTTTTCGCCCTTGATACGGAGATAGTATGTACCGGGAGTTGTATATTCGCTGAAATCAAGCTTACATACGTTATCGCCGGAATCCTTATCCATAAATACCTTGCCTGAGGTGTTTTCATAAACAACTTCGCCTGTCTCAGCGTCAACAAGCTCAAATTCGTAGGACTCCTGTGTGAGTTTGATTTCTGAAGCGTTATGGAGTATGTCACCATTATTGTCTCCGAAGGTTGCAATCTTGGCATATCTCGGGAAGTAACCGAGCTGATTTACAGAGATATAATTTACTATTTCGCCGTCTGAGATAAGATCGGGATTAGTTTTAGCGGCATAGTCACGGCTTATATAGCCATAAGACGGATCACCGGTATATCCGCACGGAGAATCAGTTGAATCTTCCGGACAAGACTCGCATATGATCGAAAGATTATCAAAATACAGTTCATCGCCATCCTGAGCGTTTCCGCCATAGCCCATGTAGTCCATGGCATACTCGAAAACCCATTCAGCATTTTCAATGTCCTCTGTAGGGGTGAAGACACCTTCAAAGGTCTTATATTCTGTAGTCAGCTTGGTGAGGGCTCCCCACTGACCGCCCATGTCTGGACCCATCTGCATAGTGTTATCATTGAGGACAAAATACCATTTGTCGTCGGAAGTATTGCAGATCCTACTGTTAAGCTCCATGCCGTTTCTGGAAGCCTTGGCGTCAAAGCTTACCTTATATGTGTGACCAGCCTTGAAGCTGAGTTTATTGTGCTTGAACTGGAGATCTGAAATTATTTGATTAATGCCTATCGAGGTTAAGATGTTAATAATGAATTCACCTTCATCAATGCGGAATTCCTGTCTTGCAGGGCTTACTTGTTCAAGACGCCATGGAACAGAATTGTAGTCAAATCGGGTATCTACGATAGGAAGCCCATATTTGACTGGCGGTTTATCAACATCAGGATTATATCCGCACATAGGATCATGTTCTTCACTTGTGCACGATTCACATGTTATAGAAATATCATCAAACCAGATTTCATTGCCATCAGCAGCATGTCCGGGAAAGTCGGTGCCGTCTGCATACTGGAAATACCATGTAGCGTTTGTAATATCACCTGTGGGAATAAAAATTCCCTCAAAGGTCTGATATTCAGTAGTAAGCTTGGCTGTAGGTCCCCATTTTCCGCCGTCAGCAGTGTTGTCTGAGCCGTCATGCTTATGAGGTCCCATTGTCATTACGCCGTTTTCGCCGTCGAGGACAAAATAATCGTACATACCGTCAGCGCCGCATATTCTTGATGAAATCTCCTGATCATTTCCGGAGGATTTGGCACGGAATTTTACCTTGTAGACGTGATTTTTTTTGAAGTTGAGATTCTGGTGTCTTAACATAAGATCCCATGGTTCATGATAAGCCCCGCTGCTATCTATTATATTAATATGGAAAGCTCCGTCTTCGATTGCAAATGTCTGCTTTGCCGGTTCAGTTTGTAATGGTTCCCATAATGTTTCAGTGGTGTCATCATTTGAGTCAATGATTTTGTAATGATCATGCTGAATACCGCATCCTGGTTCACTGTCACCGTCAGGACAGGTCTCGCAGACGATAGACATATCGTCAAACCATATCACGTCACCATCCTCCGTAAGTGCACCGTGCTTTGAGTCATATGCGTAGTCAAAATACCATTGAGCGTTTGTGATATCTTCCGTAGCAGTAAATGTACCTTTAAAGGTTTGATATTCTGTAGAAAGGTAGGCTCCTGAGCCTATAGACATTTCTGTTGACGGCTCCACTAATTCGTACTGGTTGAGAACAAGGAACGATTTATTAAAATCGCCATCATGGATAAAACTGCGAATACGCACGTCCGTTCTGTCTGATTTAACCTTGAAGCTTACGGTATAGGTGTGACCTTTTTTGAAGTTGATATTATCATGATATATCATTAGATCCCAGGTTTTTCGGCTCTTTCCTTCTGATTCATGGATTTCAACACGGTATGCGTTATCTCTGATCGAAGTATACTGGTTTGCAGGTGCTTCTTCCCATGCTACCCATCCGCAGTCTTCTAAACTTTCGAATGTATAGTTGAAAAACACATTTTCAGCACTTACATTCAGTGGTGTAAGGTTTGTTGCTGTCGGTGCTATCATTGCAGCAGCCGTAAGGCTTGCAGCGATAGACTTTGATATTTTTTTGTTCATAATGAACCCTCCCCATATATCTATATAGATTCAATACAGTAGCGAAATGCTGCTGCAATGAAATTATATCACATTTTACATAAAATGTAAATATATTTTTGTAATTTTTATATATTTTTTTGATGTTTCATATATAAAGTAGTTGTTGGAACAATAATATCTGATGATGTATTCGTGTGATTTCGGTGTGAATAGGCAAAATGCCCTTTAAACGGAGCTTTTTTGTTCCTTTTTTATAAGAAGCTCCAAAAGTGCGTCACAGTCCTTTACTTTATGGCGATGTTATGTTATCATTGTAAAGTAATGATTATATTCCATAAGGAGAAATTTGTTATGAAAAAATCTGTATTTACACGTTTTCTTGCAGCAGCTGCTGCACTTTCAATGCTTGCTGTTTCAGCCGGATGCGGCGGAAAGGACAGCTCATCAGAATCAGGTTCTTCTTCAAAGGAGGACAACTCCCTTCAGGAGGTTATCGACAGCGGCAAGTTCGTACTCGGTCTTGATGCGACTTTCAAGCCCATGGGTTACACAGACGAAAATGATGAGATCGTAGGCTTTGATATTGACGTTGCTGAGGAAGTATGCGAAAGAATGGGCGTTGATCTTGTAAAGCAGCCTATCAACTGGGATACTAAGGAAGAAGATCTTGACGCAGGCAGAATCGACTGCATCTGGAATGGTATGTCTGTTAATCCTTCAAGAGCAGAGGAAATGAATCTTTCTGACCCCTACATGAAAAATTCAATGGTTTTCGTAGTTCCGTCCGACAGCGACGCTGAATCCATGGACGACCTCA
>JAFXEJ010000052.1 GCA_017513795.1 Ruminococcus sp. | reverse complement strand
GTATGGGAATCTATTACCACGTCAGCCTGATATGCTCTGTGGAAACGGTTTCCGAATTAAGCTCCATGAAAGGAAAAGTATGGATATAGAATTTTTTCTCAAATATTTTGCACGAGCACTGACGCTTCTGCTTGTGCTTCCGCTTCACGAAGCCGCACACGCCGGAGTAGCACGTCTTATGGGCGATGATACGGCTCAGCGACAGGGAAGGCTTACGATAAATCCTTTTTCTCACCTTGATCCGCTTGGTTCATTGCTGATAATGCTCACCGGCTTCGGCTGGGCAAAGCCTGTTCCGGTAAATCCGATGAGAATGAAGAAGTACCGTGCCGGATTTGCACTTACAGCTCTTGCCGGACCTGTTTCAAATCTTCTTGCGGCAATAGCGGCGGCATTCGTCCACGCAATAATTTACTCTACTGAGGCTGGATATAAAGCGATTTTCGAATATCTTGTCTATGACAACATTACTCCGCTGTTCTGCGTGATATTACTCACAGAATTCCTTGTTGCGGTAAATGTCGGACTTGCGCTGTTCAATCTCATTCCGCTTCCTCCTCTGGACGGATTCAATGTGCTCCGCTACTTCACCAACGAAAAATTTGACCGCTGGTTCTATATGCATCAGCGTGAGATACAGATAGGATTCCTGATTTTCCTTGTGCTGTTCAACTCGATTGACAGCCAGTACAATCCGCTCTACTATCTCAGTAATTATGTTGAGGAATTTGTATGGTGGCTCACTTCATGGATACCCGTTTACAGAGGTTAAGCCATGGATACAATTTCATTCAAGCTGGAAGTCTTTGAAGGACCGCTCGATCTGCTGCTGAATCTCATCACAAAGCACAAGCTTGATATCTGCGATATCGAGATATCAAAGCTGCTGGAGCAGTACCTTGCCTATATAGATCAGGCACAGGAACAGAATCTGGAGCTTGCCGGTGAATTTCTTGAAATGGCGGCAAGACTGATATATATCAAAACGGCGTCGCTGCTTCCTCAGCCGGAGGAGGCTGAACAGCTCAAAAAGGAGCTTGAAGGCGCACTTATCGAATACTCGCTCTGCAAGATAGCCGCACAGCGTCTTGCCGGAGCATTCGTGGGCGGAAATATTTTCGTCCGCAAGCCGATGAAGATAAAGGCAGATATGACCTACCGGCTTGTGCATGATCCGGGATGCCTTGTTATGGCGTACAGCGGTATTTCCAGAAAAACACTGAAATCGGAAATCACCCGTCAGACAGCGGAAAACAAGATAAATTCCGTTGTGAAGCGCCGTATTGTTTCCGTTATTTCCAAGGTCGTGCATATCCTCCGTGAGCTTTACGCTGACGGTGAAGCTTCTATGGATGGGCTTTATCAGGGAGTGACTGACCGTTCTGCAAGAGTGGCGACTTTCCTTGCAGTACTGGAACTGACGAAATCCGGCAGAATCACAATCAGTGATGACAATATGACAATATATTTCAAGGGCAGAAAGGACGGAAAAAAGCCATGGAAGTCAAAGAAAAACTCGGCGCAATAGAGGCAGTCCTCTTTGCAAGCGGCGAGCCTGTGGAGCTTCTCCGTCTTTCGGAGGCGTGCGATATGGACGCAGGAGCAATTCCTCCGCTTATCAGGCTTCTGAACGAGCGTTACGACGACTGCGGCAGCGGAATCTGCATTAAAAAGTTCGACAGCAGCTATCAGATGTGTACCCGTGAGCAATTTGCTCCGCAGATAAGAACTGCTCTCGAAACAAAGAAATCTGCACCGCTTTCAAATGCCGCAATGGAAGCACTTACGATAATTGCTTATAATCAGCCTGTTTCAAAGGGCTTTGTTGAAAACGTCAGAGGAATTGACAGCTCCTCAGTCATAAATAATCTCATAGAAAAAGGACTTGTCGAAGAAGCCGGACGTCTTGATGTTCCCGGAAAGCCGCTTATATACCGCACAACACCGGTATTTCTGCGAAGCTTCGGACTAAGCTCTGTATCTGAGCTTCCTCCGCTGACAGGACAGACTGTCGCTGATATTCCCGACAATGAAGAAGATTAACGAAAGGAACGGCAGGAAATGATTATACTGAAAATTCTGCTATTTATACTTCTTGCCGTGCTCGGCGTGATACTGCTGGTACTCATAATGCCGGTAGGCGGCGAGGTGAGCTTTATCGGCGGAAAGCTTAAATTCAAGGTAAAGCTATGGATAATAAACGTCATGGATTCGGAGGGCGGAGGAATTCTCGGCTGGCTGAAAAAACGTAAATCGAAGAAAAAGCCGTCAAAGAAAAAGAAACCCAAGCCCCAGAAAAAGAAAAAATCCAAAAAGAAGAAAAAGTCTGATACGCCGCCGGATATAGTCTTTGATACTCCGGCAGCTGAGGAAACTTCCGTGCAGACAGAAGATACAGCTGTTCAGCAGTCAACAGTCAGCGCAGTTCCGGCTTCGTCGGAGGAAAGCTCCGGAAGCGGACAGGCTCAGACGGGATTCTATACAAGCGGCGATGAGGCCAACGAGCCGGAGGTTGAAGCTTCTCCGGATGAGGAAACTGAAGAAACAGACGGCAAAAAGAAAAAGAAGAAAAAGAAAGAAAAAGAGAAAAAATCGCTGGACGAGCTTGTGGATATGCTCGTTGATATATGGGGAAGCGCAAAGAATCCTCTCTGCCTGATTTTCAAGGCATTCAAATTCAGCGATCTCTACATTGATTTTGTGATAGCCAACGAGGACGCCTACAAATGCGCTCTCAATTACGGAAGGCTCAGTGCCGTTACCTATCGTGGAATTGCCCAGATGAGCCGGATTTTCACGGTAAAGCTTAAAACAGTCGATATCCAGCCTGCTTTCGGTATGAAAAAGGGCAGATATGATGCGGCGTTAAAGCTTCATTTCCGTGCAGGTACGTTTGTTATAGCAGGATTATGGTTCCTGATAACATTTATATTCCGGGTATTTATCCCCGGCAAAATCAGAAAAATTAAAGCAAAAAAATCTGCCGCAGCGCAGAAATAATACAGAATTGAGGGTTTTATTATGAATACAGGAAAAACATCGGTAAGCGATCTTTTAGGAATTTCAATGGAAAAAATCAAGGAAATGGCTGATGTCAATGCAATTATCGGCGATCCCATAAAGCTTGATGACGGCACAACAATCATCCCGATCTCCAAGGTTTCCTACGGCTTTGCGTCAGGCGGCTCAGATCTTCCTTCAAAGTACGACAAGAATCTTTTCGGCGGCGGCGCAGGTGCCGG
>JAFXEJ010000051.1 GCA_017513795.1 Ruminococcus sp. | reverse complement strand
TCCTACAGAGCCGGATAAAAAAGCTGATTACGGCGATGCAAACTGCGACGGAACAGTTGCTCTTTCAGATGCAGTATGTGTAATGCAGGCTATCGGAAACCCCGATACTTACGGCGAAAACGGAACAGACAAGAATCGTATTACAGCACAGGGAGCAATCAACGGAGACGTAAATGATCCCGGCAGCGGACTTACAAATTCCGACGCTCTTTCAATTCAGAAATATCTTCTTAAGCTTATCAGCAAGCTTCCCGAATAAGAATCATACAGTGCCGGATCATCACGATCCGGCATTTTTTCGACGTGATGCGGATAAAATGCTGAATTTCCGGCAGCCTATTGACATTTTATGATTATCCTGTTAAAATGTAATTAACACGCAGTAATGCGTAAATTGAGAGGGGAATCATATTATGAAGAAATTACTGAGAGCAGCAGCGGCTGTATCGGCTGCTGCAATGGCATTGACTTTTGCCGCTCCCATTGCTCAGGAGAAACCAGAAACTAAAATTATTACAAACGCAGCTGTTGACGACTGCAACGACGACTGGCTCCATGCGGAGGGAAGCCGTCTTTACGACATGAACGGCAATCAGGTATGGCTTACCGGTGCAAACTGGTTCGGTCTGAATTGTTCTGAAAATGCACCTCACGGTCTCTATGCAACAGACGTTGACGATTTTCTTGCGGCTACAGCAGATCACGGAATCAACGTTATCCGTTTTCCTATTTCGTCAGAGCTTCTTCTTTCATGGATGAACGGCGATCCTAATCCCGTAAGCTCTGTTCAGGCTTCCTACAATCCTCCTCAGGATGTTGTGGGCGAGGACGGAACTATCACTCCTGCCGGAAAATACGGCAACATCAACAGGGATTTTGTTGAAGCGGACGGAAAGACACTGAAGAACTCGATGGAAATCTTTGATATCATTATCCAGAAGTGTAAAAAGTACGGTATCAAGGCGTTTATTGACATTCACAGCCCTGATGCAAATAACTCAGGTCATAACTATGAACTGTGGTACGGTAAGGCTGGAATTACTACTGAACTCTGGATAGAAACTCTTGTATGGCTTGCAGACAAGTATAAGAATGATGATACACTCATCGGCTACGACCTTAAAAATGAGCCGCACGGAAAGCGTGAATATGACGCAACTTGTCCGGATACCATTGCAAAATGGGATGATTCAACTGATGAAAACAACTGGAAGCACGCCGCAGAAACCTGTGCAAATGCTATCCTTGAAGTAAATCCTAATGCACTCATCATTATTGAAGGTGTTGAGCAGTATCCAAAGACTGAACTCGGTTATACATACGACACACCGGATGTCTGGAATGCAGGCGAAAATTCACCGTGGTACGGCGCATGGTGGGGCGGAAATCTCCGTGGTGTAAAGGATTATCCTGTTGTGCCCAAGTCAGGTACAAGCCAGATCGTCTATTCACCTCATGACTACGGAAAATCTGTTTATGCGCAGACATGGTTTGAAAAGGACTTCACAACACAGACTCTCCTTGACGACTACTGGTA
>JAFXEJ010000050.1 GCA_017513795.1 Ruminococcus sp. | reverse complement strand
TCTTTTTTCTTTTCTGAGGTGGTCTTTGCTGAGGGTGAGGAGGATATTGATACTGCGGCTGAGGCTGATATTGTCTGCCGTCATACGGCTGGGGATTCACCTGATACGGCTGCTGCGGATAACCGTTATTCTCCTGATAATACTGCTGCTGTCCGTAATAAGGCTGCGGCGGCTCAGAATAATTCTGCTGATTCTGAACTTGCTGCTGAGTGTATTTCTGATTTCCGAAATTCTGTCTTGTATAAGCCTGAGCACTATTTCTGTACTCAAAAGAATCATCAGGGATATAAATAGTGCTGTCGTTATCGTTCATTTTATCTTGTCTCTTTTTAGACATAATAAATTCCTTTCTGCCGATGCTCCTCCGACTGAATCTTATCGTCATAAAACTGATATAATTGGAAGAGCAATAATTAAACGACCTGTACCCGTTTAATTCGGATACAGGTCAATTCATTAGTTAGAGTTTTTTTAAACTAACAGCCGCACACGTCAGAATAGATGAGACTGCGTTATATATTATAAGTGCTGTAGCCGATAGATAAACATAATTTGTTTCAAATGCCCTTGAAAGAATCATAAGCATTGCAAGACCAAATCCGAGAAAAATCGAAACAGTTTGTACTATTAGTCCAATAATAGCGGAATTATGTACGATTTTGGTTCCGATAAGAAGTTGTGCGAGCGACGTAAATTTTCCTGTTGTTGCCATTGAAGCACTAAGACGGATAGTCTTTTTTGTTTCTTCGTCAAAATCTTCGTGAAGACGTTTCGGAAGAATTCTTACCATTTCTTCAGGAATTCCAAACAAATCACTTATTTTTTTAAGTGAAATACAAGGATCAACACTTTTAAGGATCATGCACACCTTGTTTTTACAAAGTCTTTTTGCCCATTTCTTCACCTGTTTATTAGCGGTTATATCAACGATGAACATAGCCGCAAGGTTACCTGAAATTGAAAGATAAAGAGCCTCCTGACCATTTGCAGTAAATTCTGCTTCTTTGGTTTTAGTCGGAACACCCTCAATATTGTGGCTTGTCATAAGCTCACGATTGCCAAAAAGCAGACGCTTGTTATTTATCCAACCGCATATTCCCAATGATTCCTCATAAGAGAAATTCTGGATAGGGTAGAGTGTATCTTCTCTGCCATAAGCAACATCCTTGAAAAGCTCACGCATAATACTGCCGGCATGATAAGTAAGTGATGCGGCTTCGAGAAGCGCTTCATCAATTTTTGTATTTGAGAATACTTTTATTCCAGCAAGCTTTATGTTTCCGCTTGGGAAAAGTGAATCTGCGTTTACAAGGATAGAATTCGTATCATAGAAGTCGTCAACACTCTGATATCCAAGCATGATACCCTTGCTTGGGAAAATAGCCGAAGCTGTCTTTTCAAGCGGAATATTTACAGTAAACGGCATTGCGATACATGATGAAGCCGAAACAAGCATGCTAAAAATTGAAAAGCCAAAAACTACAGAATCAGCAGAACCCAATCCGCCTTTAGTAAAGTATGTAAGTAAAAACGCAACGATAACCGAAGCTATCATACAAAGGGGAGCAGCTCTGTGACAGTAATTGTCAGCCATATCTGATGAGTATGTATAACGGAGAAAATCAGTCAGAAAATCAGTTTTCCTCGTTGAAGCAAGTATCGGAAAATCTCCGAGTGTTCCTCTTGTAAGCCTTTCTGCACGTTCTTCGTCAGTAACATACATAACACCATGACGGTCAAAGTTTTTGGATACAAATTTAAAGTTTCGTGCGGCTCTCTTGATTATAAGCATTTTTCCCATAGCATTTATAAGCAGAGCCATTATACCAATCGGCATGTATATATTGAAGTGATTCTTTTCTGCTAAATCAGGATAAAGAAACGCCGGAATAAGAGCAACAATACACGAAAGTGCAGTTATTGCTGTCATTGAATCAGTATCGGCTGCAAAAGTAATCAGCTTTTTTATTCCCTTTGTAATAACCGGCATCGATGAAATAACAGAAACAATTCCGAGAATCAGATGAACAGTCAGGTAAATTTTAGTATTACTGCTGTCAAAGATACTCAGAACTGACAATCCAAACTGATTTGCAAGTGTAATAAACAAACTCAGCAGGGTTGTCATGGTGAGTATCAGCACACGAACACCGATCGTACTTTTAAGTTCGTAAATATCACGCCCGACGTCCTCTACATCACCGTAATAATTGAAGTCAACAATACGCTTTGTACGCTTCTTTTTTGAGTTAACAGAAAGATACTCCTCATGCTCCTGAGTGATATGGACATCAAGTTCACTTGCTTCCACATCTGCGACTTCACTGAGATTGATACTTGTCATTTCAGCTCGTGGAGCAGGCTGAACCGGCTTTGCGGCTTCTACCGCAGCAGGGGAGGGAACTATATCAGTAATTGACTTTTTTCCTTCCGGACTATCATTTTCAGCCTCTATCTGAGCACGAGTGCGCTTCTTCTTTTTGAAATTCGGCGGAGAGTACATATATTCTCCTTCCGGTCTTTCAGTAGAATATGTATATCTTGATTTATTTCTGTTTTTCTTTTTACCGTTCTTTTTTAGTTCTTCAAGTTCTTTAGCTCTTGTCGAGTCATTCATACGTCTGATCTTCGGAGCAGCATCCTGAGGAAAACTAGATACAGGAACTGTTCCCGTACTGGATGGTTCCTTCTTGTGGGATGTTACCGTTCGTATTTCTCCGACATTTTTCTTTCCAATCACAGAAACACGATTTTTTGACAGATCAGCTGGTTTAAATTCATCCGCCGGCGACGACTGACGAAGTGCATTTTCAAAGAGATCAGATTTTTTATGAGATTGAGGTGGAGATACATTTCTAGGTTTGATTGTAGATGATGTTGTTACAGTAGAATTCAGAATTTTCTGAGCGTCAACACGTCTGACACTCGTCTGCGAATTTTCATTCTGTGAAGAATACTCCTTGAGGATATCTTCCAATGATAATTTGTTATCCGGCATAGCATTCTCCTCATAATGATCTGCGCTGTCTGAGAACCTCATACATAAAGATTCCGGCAGCAACTGAGGCGTTCAGCGAATTAATTTTGCCAAGCATCGGAAGTTTTATCATAAAATCACATTTTTTCTGAATAAGCCGGCTTATACCGAATCCTTCTGATCCGATAACAAGCGCACAACTGCCGGTAAAATCAGTTTTGTCATAATCAGAGCCGGAAGCATCAGTACCATATATCCAGACGCCGTTTTCCTTGAGCATATCAATACAGGAGGCAAGATTAGATACTCTTGCTACAGGAACATAGCTTGCTGCGCCGGCAGAGGTTTTGAAAACAGTAGCATTAAGAGAAGCACTTCTGCGCTTAGGAATGATTATTCCGTCCGCACCGGAAGTTTCAGCGGTACGGATTATAGCACCGAGATTATGAGGATCTTCAATTTCATCACAGATAATAATGAAAGGTTTTGTTCCTTTTTTACGTGATACTTCAAGAATATCCTCAACGGAAACATACTCGCCGCAGGCACCGAAAGCAACAACTCCCTGATGAGAAGCACCGCCGGAAAGCTGATTAAGCTTCTGATCCTGAGCATCTTTCACTACAACATTTTTTTCTTTTGCAAGACTGCGGATAAGATTAAGACTTCCGCCAGATCCGTTTATGTAAATTGAGTCAAGCTGAGGAACTCCGGATTTAAGTGCCTCAATGACAGGATTTCTTCCACAGATAACGCCTGTGGTATCCTCAGTAATTTCATTATTATATTTCATCATTTTTGTTTCCTTTTTGTTCTTTGTTTCTTTTACGAGCGCATTTTTGCGAACACATATATTATATCATCATTCTTAAAAAAATACAAGTAGTTTTTAAAAAGAAAAATATTACATTTATGAAATTTCTATCACAGAAAGTTCTGGTCTGTTAAAAATTCTTGGAATGAATATCATTCGGAGCGGTCTTGCAAGACCTCTGCTGATAATATGTACCGAGTCATCGTACTCATACATTCCGTGTGTGTACTCAGGGAAAAATCCCTGATCCGGAGCGTAAAGTCCCTGATCGAGAATACCAGGGATTCTCCACTGTCCGGCATGAGCATGACCGGACAATATCAGATCAAAATCAGAACCATCGCCGAAATGATAATTGTCGATCTGCTCCGGCTGATGTGCAAGAAGAATTGTATAAACGCTGTCATCCGGAGGAGCGCTGAAAGTTTTAGAGCTTAAATCAAAATATTCAAGGATACCGTATATTCTTACAGCCTGACCTCGTACTTCAATATCGGAATAATCACCATTGCAGACAGTAACGCCGATTTCCTCAACTTTTTTGAAAAAATCATCCGTATCATCACGTTCATATTCATGATTTCCCGGAGTATAGAAGCAGGGATATTTCTCAGCAGACCATTCCATAAGAGTAATAGCGTGTTTTGTTCCACCCCATTGGTCAACCATATCACCGCCGAAAATCAGAATATCCGGTTCTGCATTTTCAATTTCATCTTTAAGCTTGGACTGATCTGTTCCGCCGTAGAAACAATTGTGAAGATCGGAGACAAATACAATTTTCAGTCCCTTGTCTATCTTGTTGGATTTAATTATATATTCTTCTGTTTTAAGCGTGAATCCCCACATTGATAACAGTGTAAGTATTAAAAGTATAATTCCAAAAATAAGCAGCTTTTTTTTGCGGCTTATCTTTTTTCTTTTTCCATTTGAAGTCTGATTTTCTTTCATAATTTCTCCTTACT
>JAFXEJ010000049.1 GCA_017513795.1 Ruminococcus sp. | reverse complement strand
GTTCTCAGCATAATTGCAATGAACATCGACCGCCTTGCGGCATTGCTTTTGCGCCTCTTCAAATTTGTCTTGTCCTTTTTCATTTTTGATGTTGAAAATAGGAATCTTTTAGAAATGACTGGTTATTGAGGAGAGACTAATGTAATTATTCTGTATATGCTATGGCTTGCTGTCAGAAGCCTGATGAAAAAGAGCCTGAATCTTCCGCCATGCGGATTATTCTGGGCAAAGATCAGTGTAGAAACCGTAAGTGAAAAGGATATCTTATTAGCCGGTGAATACAAAGATGATCCGATACAGGATATGCATTATCATATATCAGGAAAAAGATATTCATCTGTTCCGACAGAGCGCACTGCAAAATACAGTAAACTTAAATATATTTATGACGGGAAATCCTACGAACTCAAAACGACAGCTTACAGTTCCGGAGACATTGGCACCGGAATTTACTGCCGCAAGGGTAATCCTGCAATTACAAAAATTTTCAAGCTGAAGCCTGCATTAATGACCGAAACAGCAATAGGAATGATGTTTGCTGCCGGATTTATGATATTATGCGAAATTGCAGTGCTTCTGTAATTTATAAGCTAATAATTATAAGGAGTAAATTAATATGAACAAGTCAACAAGAAAGGCAATTATTGCCGGAAACTGGAAAATGAACAAGACAAGACCTGAGGCTAAGGAGCTTCTCGAAGCTATCAAGCCTCTCGTAGCAAACGCTGAGGGCAACGTTGAAGTTATCGCTTGCGTACCTTTCACAAACCTTGAAACTGCTATCAACACAACAGCTGGTTCAAACGTAAAGATCGGTGCTGAGAACGTTCACTTCGAGAAGAGCGGTGCTTTCACAGGAGAAATTTCTGCTGATATGCTCGTTGAGCTTGGCGTTGAATACGTTGTTATCGGTCACTCTGAGAGAAGACAGTACTTCGGCGAGACAGATGAGACAGTAAACAAGAGAACTCTTGCTGCTCTCAACGCTGGTCTCAAGCCTATCGTATGCGTTGGCGAGCTCAAGTGGGAGCGTGAGTGCAACATCACTGAGGAAGTTATTGCACGTCAGATCAAGCTTGATCTCTGGAGCGTAACTGCTGAGCAGCTCAAGAATGTTGTTATCGCTTACGAGCCTGTATGGGCTATCGGAACAGGTCTCACAGCTACTCCTGATCAGGCTGAGGAAGTTTGCGGATTCATTCGTGCACAGCTTGCAAAGCTCTACGATCAGGCAACTGCTGACGCTGTAACAATCCAGTACGGCGGTTCTATGAATGCTGCAAACGCTGCTGAGCTTCTTGCTAAGCCCAACATCGACGGCGGTCTTATCGGCGGAGCTTCACTGAAGGCTGCTGACTTCAACACAATCGTTCAGGCTGCTGTTGAGGGCTGATAAGAGAGGAGAAAAATTTATGAAATATGAGTACAAAGTAGATTCCTTTGGATGCACATTTTCAACAAGAAACAAATTTACTAAACAGCTTCAGGAAATAATCGACAAATATGCCGCTGAAGGCTGGAAACTTCATTCATATGAAACCCCTGGTGCTCTTGGGGAACTTTGTGTTGTAGTATTCTATAAGGAAATTGAATGATAAAACTGTAAATTAGCATAAAAGGGCGGGAGCGATTCCGCCCCTATATTTAATCGGCAGAGCTTTGACCATGCTATTGATTAATATTCAGTGTAGTTATAGATTCTGTTATAGATTCTGTTATACACTTATTTTTTATCAGATGGTCATGGTTATGCTTTTGATTATGACAGCGGATTATTTATAATGTGGGATTAGATCCCAAACTTTAAAAATTAACTATAAACAGGAGGACAATTATGTCTAAAAAACCCGTAGCACTTATAATTATGGACGGTTTCGGCTACAATGCCGAGGATTACGGCAACGCAATCACAGCCGCAAAAACACCTAATATCGACAAATATATGCAGGGACCGAATACACTTATCGGCGCAAGCGGACTTGATGTAGGTCTCCCTGACGGACAGATGGGCAACTCAGAGGTAGGTCACACCAACATTGGTGCAGGACGTATCGTATATCAGATGCTCGTTAAGATTTCCAAGGATATCAAGGACGGCACATTCTTTAATAATAAGGCTATCCTTGACGCAATGAACAGCTGTAAGGAAAAGAACAGCTCACTTCACCTCATGGGACTTCTTTCTCCCGGCGGAGTTCACAGCCACATGGAGCACCTTTACGGTATCGTAGAAATGGCTAAGAAGAACGGTCTTGACAAGGTTTACATCCATGCATTCCTTGACGGACGTGATGTTCCTCCGTCATCTGCTGCTGATTATATGGCAGAAACAGTTGCAGAACTCAACAAGATCGGTCTTGGAAAGATCGCAACAATCAGCGGACGTTTCTATGCAATGGATAGAGACAACGCATGGGATCGTGTTGAAAAGGCATATTCTGCACTTGTTTACGGCGAAGGCGTTAAGGAAACTGATCCTGTACAGGCAATCAAAAACTCATATGCAAATGAAGTTACAGACGAATTCATGCTTCCTACAGTAATTGATGGCGGCGATACTATCAAGGCTGACGACAGCGTGATTTTCTTCAACTTCCGTCCTGACCGTGCAAGACAGATAACAAGAGCATTTGTAGATCCTGATTTTGCCGGCTTCACAAGAAACAACGGATTCTTCCCTGTTCAATTTGTATGTATGGCTCAGTACGATGCTGCAATGCCTAATG
Source organism: Ruminococcus sp. (assembly GCA_017513795.1). Taxonomy (GTDB): domain Bacteria; phylum Bacillota; class Clostridia; order Oscillospirales; family Ruminococcaceae; genus Ruminococcus. Next base: position 5,799 of record JAFXEJ010000049.1, on the reverse strand, counting down.
TTACTGTTGCATATCCTCCGGAGCAGCTCACAATGACTCTTGGCGAATATCTCAGCAAATCCGGCAAAACACAGCTTCGTATTGCTGAAACACAGAAGTATGCTCATGTTACATTCTTCTTCAACGGCGGCGAGGAAATGCAGTTTGAGGGCGAGGACAGAATCCTCATCAAGTCACCTGACGTTGCTACATTTGATATGAAGCCTGAAATGAGTGCATACGAGGTTTGCGATGCTGTTGTTGAGGCTATCGAAGCAGATAAGTATGATGTTATCATTCTCAACTATGCAAACTGCGACATGGTTGGACATACAGGTATTTTCGATGCAGCTGTAAAGGCAGTTGAGGCTGTTGACGAGTGCGTAGGACGCATGGTTGACGCTATTCTTGCAAAGGGCGGTGCTGCTCTTATCACTGCTGACCACGGAAACGCTGACAAGATGTATGAGCCGGACGGAAGTCCTTTCACAGCTCATACAACAAATCCTGTTCCGCTCATTGCAGTCGGAATTGACGGCGAGCTTTGCGACGGCGGCGTACTTGCAGACCTTGCACCTACAATGCTTGAGATTCTTGAGCTTCCTCAGCCTGCTGAGATGACAGGAAAATCTCTTATCAAAAAGTAAAAAAATATATAAGTGCCGGCTTTTTGTCGGCACTTGCTTTTAAATAATGAATATGACTTTTAAGAAAATACTTATCTGTGCTGTTTGTGCTGTGTCGTTGACAGGATGTGGAAAGCGCAGTATTTCGTCGGTTGAAGAGATTTATTCTGACAGAAATGTCTTTGCAATGGACACATTCATGACGATTCGTGCTTACGGTGATAACGCCGACGAAGCCCTGAAATCAGCTGAGGAGAAGATAAAATATCTCGAATCTATTTTTTCGGTCACAATCGAGGAAAGCGATATTTATAAAATCAACAATTCTCATGGCAGTACTGTTGAAATCTCTCCGGAGACAGCAGAAATTCTTGTTGAAGCGGTAAAAATGTGTGGAAAAACTGATGGTACACTTGATATTACGCTGTATCCTGTGCTGAATTCATGGGGATTTACCAGTGATAATTTCAGAATTCCGGACACAAAGGAAATTACAGAGCTTCTTGAATATGTTGATTATTCAAAAATTTCCGTTGACGGCATAAGAGTGACTATTCCTGAAGGATTCCAGCTTGATCTCGGAGCACTTGCAAAGGGATATACTTCGGACGCTGTAGCTGATGTACTTCGTGAAAATGGCGTAGAATCGGCAGTTATCAATCTTGGCGGAAACGTCAGGACGCTTGGAAAAAAGCCGGACGGTTCATTGTGGAAGATAGCAGTCCGTGATCCATTTGATACAGAAAATGATATGTGTGTGCTTGAAACAGGGGAGATTTCGGTAGTGACATCCGGCAATTATGAGAGGTATATTGAAGGCGATGACGGTCAGAGATACTGGCATATACTTGATCCGTCAGATGGATTTCCGGCTGATAACGGACTTGTTTCTGTGACTGTCATCGGAGAAAGCGGACTTTACTGCGATGCCTTATCGACTGCACTTTTCGTTATGGGTGAGGATAGGGCGGTAGAATTCTGGCGTAAAAATCAGGATTTTGATATGATTCTTGTAACGGATTCGCATGAAATTATGTATACATCTGGAGTAGAAAACAGCTTTGAAAATCTCACTGAAATGTCTGCGGAGGTGATCGACAGTGACTAAGGGCATAAAAATATGCCTTGTTGCAGTTCTTACTATTCTGGTTATTTCTGCTGTAATGGCAGCGATTATGATTGGACCGAAAAAAGTGGAAGCTCCGCAGTATGTTGAGATAGTTCAGGATAATAAGATACTTTACCGGATAGATCTCAGGCAAGAGAAAGACCGTACATTCCGGATCGAGTATCCGGACGGCGGGTGGAATGATATAACTATTGAAAATTCGGAGATTTCCGTAACTGACGCCGATTGTCCGGATAAGACGTGCGTGAAAAGCGGAAAGCTGAGAAATGAGAATTTTCCGATAATCTGTCTGCCTCATCGTCTTGTGATACGTTTCAGCGAACAGGGAGAACGAAATGAAAACAAAACGACTGACTGAGCTGTCACTTCTTACAGGACTTGCACTGATTATTTTTGTGGTAGAACTGAGATTTCCGGATATAATTCCGGTTCCTGGAGTCAAACTCGGACTTGCGAATATAATCACTGTATATGCTGTGTATAAATACAGAGCCGCTGAGACTTTTCTTCTGGTATTAGCGAGAGTTCTTCTCGGAGCGCTGTTTGCATCCAGCTTTTCTGCGCTTATCTACAGCCTTTCGGGAGCTGTCTGCTGTCTTGCCGGTATGCTTTTTCTTCGCCGGATAATTCCGCTGCGCTGTATGTGGCTTTGCAGTATTATTGGTGCGATTCTTCACAACACAGGACAAATAATTGCAGCAGCGGCGGTTATAAGATCGTTTGCGGTGTTTGCTTTCTACCCGATACTGATAATATGCGGCTCTGTTGCAGGAGCTTTTACCGGCATCTGCGCACAGCTTATCATAAATAAAATTAACGTAAAATAGAGAAAAGAGGTCATTGATATGATAAATCCGGCATCATTGCTGAATCTTAAACGCTGTTTCGGACTTTTCAGAACCAATCATCCGAAGGCAATACAATTTGCAGAGGCTGTCGCCGGCAAAATTACGGAGGGAAGTATTGTTGAAATCAATGTGCAGTTTCCCGACGGAACAAAAAGCAAGGCGAATATCAAAGTGAACAGCAGCGATATTGAACTTATCAGAGAACTCCGGAAGGCAGTGGGTAAATGAGTGATATAAATAAAAAGCCGTCGGTCATATTTTTTGATATAGACGGAACTCTCGTTACTGAGGATAAGAATGGCATCATTCCTGAAAGTACGAGGGCGGCTATTGATGAAACAAGAAAAAAAGGAAATCTTACGTTTATTAATACTGGAAGAACAGCTTTCAACATAAGTGAAAAAATCAAGGAGCTTGGCTTTGACGGATATGTCTGCGGCTGCGGAACATATATTGAGTACGGCGGCAGAGTAATATCTGAAAACCGCCTTGAACAAAGCTTTTGCCGTAAAATAGCTGCACTTATGAGAGAATGCAGAGTTACACCAGTTTATGAGGACAGGGACGGTTACTTTTTCGACGGAAGCACTCCCTTCAACGAAACACTCAGAAATTTCCTTGATGTTTTTGTTGATCCTTCTATTGATATTACCGGACGTGTTGAGGATGAAGATTTTATTTTCGACAAGTTTGTTGTCTGGATGAACGAAAAAAGTGATACGGAAAAATATCATACAGTTGTCGGCAGATATTTTGATATCATAGACAGAGGCGGCGGATTCTACGAAAACGTTCCGCTCGGATTTTCAAAAGCAACAGGAATCAGGTGCATACTTGACAAGCTTGGAATTCCGCTTGAAAATGCCTATGTTATCGGTGACAGCATGAATGATCTTCCGATGTTTCAGGCTGTGCCCAACAGTATCGCAATGGGCGGAGCAGAACAGGTTTATCCCTATGTTTCGTACATTACGACATCTATCATGGATAACGGCATAGCGAATGCGCTCAGACATTTCGGACTGATATGACGGTTTTAAGACGCTCTTGCCGATAATTTTCAAATAATGGTTGAAATTTGTCGGATAATATGATATAATCAATGTATTATTATGTATGCGGGGTGTTTTTATGAACATAGCAGTTGCTCAGTCAGGAGGTCCGACATGCGCAATAAATGCTTCTCTTGCGGGAGTATTGCGTGCTGGTCAGAAATCCGGAGAAATAGACAAGATTTATGGCGTAATGAACGGAATCGAGGGAATCCTCAATAATCGTCTTGTTGATCTGTCTCAGATTATAAGTGATGAGGAAAAGTATCAGCTGTTGCTGAGAACTCCATCTGCCGTACTTGGATCATGCCGTAAAAAGCTTCCTGACTATCACGATAACAACGAAATTTATGAAAAAATAACTGAATCGCTTCGTAATGCCGGAATAGGAATTTTCTTCTATATAGGCGGAAACGATTCAATGGATACTGTTGCGAAATATGCGGCATATCTGCGTGAAAAGTCAATTGATGATATCAGAATCATCGGAATTCCTAAGACTATCGACAATGATCTCTGCGTGACAGATCACTGTCCGGGATTTGGTTCTGCTGCAAAGTATGTATGTACTACTGTTCAGGAAATTGCAAGGGACAGCAATGTATACAGTATGCCGTCCGTTACTATCATTGAGGCTATGGGACGTCATGCGGGCTGGCTTGCAGCGTCTGCGGCTTGTATCAGAGCAAACGGAGAACAGGCTCCGCAGCTTATATATCTGCCGGAAGCTGTTTTCAGCAGCGAAAAATTCATAGCAGATGTAAAGGGAAAAATGAAGGAGCATAAAGCAGTTATTGCTGTAGTTTCCGAAGGTGTCAAGACAGCAGACGGAAAGTTTGCCGCTGAGGAATATCAGTCAGGACAGAAGGATGTTTTCGGTCATGCCTACCTTGCTGGAATCGGAAAATTCCTTGAAAAGCTTGTATCTGAAAAAATAGGCTGCAAGGTAAGATCAATCGAGCTAAACGTTATGCAGCGATGCAGTTCACATATTGCGTCTGCGGAGGATATCGATTCTTCTGCTGCTATAGGTGAAGCAGCACTGGAAGCAGCACTTTCCGGCAAAAGCGGCTGTATGATGACATTTATCCGTGAGTCGGACAAGCCATACAGCTATAGTATCGGTACAACTGATGCCGCTGCTGCTGCAAATTCTGAGAAGCTTTTCCCGTCGGAATGGATCAACGACGAGGGCAACGATGTACTTCCGGCGGCTTATGATTACTTCATGCCGCTGATTCAGGGTGAAGTTTATCCTGTAATGAAGAATGGTATGCCTGTACATATTGTGATATAAAAAAATGAGCGTGTTCACGGAAAATCGTGTACACGCTTTTTTATCAGAAATTGAAATCTTCGTAATCCTCTTTGATGAATCTGTGGTAAGTTACATGGATACTTCCGTCGATTTCCTCATCAACGGTCAGACAGTAGAGGTAATCATCGGGAATGCCGTCCCTAAAATAAACGAGATATTGAAATTCATCGTTGTCGGTTTCGGTTACAGATACAGAATCAGAAAATCTGCGGAAAACGGCAAGAATCTCATCCAGAGATCGATGCTGACGGACTGCCTCAACGAGTGCGGAGATAAAGCCGCTTCCGTCGTTAAGGGTGTTGACGTATGCCGTTCCTTCCGGCGGAACAGTAATACAGAAGCCGTTTTTTATATCCGTAATTGTAAGCTTTCCGAATCGGAGAGCTGTATATTCAGCAAAATCAGAAAGAATCTGCTTTAAATCATTTCCGGAAGAATTATCTCCGATGAGATGTTTCAGGGAAGTTTCAGTATAATTCAGGCTCATGGATCTTCCCTCATAACCAAGCTTGACCTGAGCTTCAAGAATATTATCAAGTATGTGTTTTTCAAGGCGTCTGAAATCGGGCATATAATCATTCCTTTCGATATTGCTCTGCAAATATATATTTTATCCTTTTTTCGTAAAAAAGTCAAGATTAATCCGGAATGGACTAAATATTGCTTTATGGCTGATTAAATATTGCTGAATTTTGAAAATCCTCTTTACAAATTGTTCATAATGTGATATCATATCCATAGTGTAAGAAAGAAAAACTAAGTTAATATAATTTATTATTGATTTTGCTCTTTACTTTTGCGTAATAATGTGTTAAAATGTAAAGTATGAAATTATCTGAGGTATGCC
>JAFXEJ010000048.1 GCA_017513795.1 Ruminococcus sp. | reverse complement strand
GTTCTCAGCATAATTGCAATGAACATCGACCGCCTTGCGGCATTGCTTTTGCGCCTCTTCAAATTTGTCTTGTCCTTTTTCATTTTTGATGTTGAAAATAGGAATCTTTTAGAAATGACTGGTTATTGAGGAGAGACTAATTACTGCATTCCCTTTACTTCATATCCGGCATCTGTAACAGTTTTAATGAGAACATCATCTGAAACATCGCCGGAAATCTCGATATACGCACATTTATCTTCGAGTGATACCTCTGCGGAAACACCTTCGATAGCGTTGAGAAGCTTGGTTACCATGCCTGTGCAGTGGGTGCACATCATGCCTTCGATCATCATAGTCTTTTTCACGGTTTTCACCTCCGGTTCAGTAATATTTATTTTCTGCGGCAGAGGCTCGTCAGTACTGCTTTTTTCGCTGCGGAAAAAATTCAGCCTGAGAGCATTTGTAAGCACGCATACGGAGCTGAGACTCATTGCTGCTGCTCCGAACATGGGGTTAAGCTGCCATCCGAAAATCGGGTAAAACAAACCAGCCGCCAGAGGAATTCCAAGCGAGTTGTAAATAAGTGCCCAGAAAAGATTCTGCTTGATATTCCGCATTGTTGCACGGCTGAGTCGAATTGCTTCTGCGGCGTCACGGAGATCATTTTTCATCAGGACAACATCCGCAGATTCTATGGCTATATCCTGTCCGGCACCGACTGCAATTCCGACATCGGCGGCGGCAAGAGCCGGGGCATCGTTGATACCGTCACCTGTCATGGCAACACGCTCTCCGGAGGACTGAAGTTCACGAATTATGCGTGTTTTGTCTTCAGGAAGAAGTTCTGCACGAACCTCGTCTATTTCAAGCTGTGAACGGACGGCTTCGGCGGTCTGTGCGTTGTCACCGGTAAGCATTAGTGTTTTAATTCCCATTTTTTTGAGGGAGGCAACAGCTTCTTTTGACGTGGATTTTACAGAATCAGCAATAACAATTATTCCCTCTGCATTACCGTCAACTGCGATAAATAGCGGAATTCCGCCATTTGCAGCAGATTTTTCTGCTTTTTCAGTGAAGTAAGAAATGTCAGTTCCGTTCTGCTCCATAAGACGGCGATTTCCGACAAGAATTCTCTTTCCATCGACGGTACCTGAGATTCCTCCGCCGGGAGTTTCAGCGTAATCAGTGCAATCAGACAGTGTGATATTTAAAGTTCCGCAATATTCAGTTATTGACTTGGCAAGTGGATGAGAGGAATTTCCCTCAACAGCACCGACAAGGGCGAGGAGTACGGATTCAGACAGTTTTTTTGTATACACCTCCTGAACGGAAGGTTTTCCTTCAGTACAAGTTCCGGTTTTGTCAAGCACAACGGTTGTAATGTGATGTGCAGTTTCAAGACTTTCTGCCGATTTTATGAGGATTCCGTTTTGTGCTCCCTTTCCTGTACCGACCATGATAGCGGTTGGAGTTGCAAGTCCGAGAGAACAAGGGCACGAAATTACAAGCACAGAAATTGCGGCAGTCAGTGCGGCTGGAAAATCACCTGTAACGGCAATCCATATACCGCCGGAAATAAGCGAAATCGCAATAACGACAGGCACGAAAATACCGCTTATTTTGTCGGCAAGACGTGCAATCGGCGCTTTTGAAGCAGAAGCGTCCTCGACAAGAGTGATAATCCGTGAAAGCGTTGAGTCCTTTTCAGCACGGTCACAGCGGCATTTCACGAAACCTCCGGTAGAAACACTTGCGCTCATGAGCGTATCTCCGGCAGATTTTTCTACCGGAATGCTTTCGCCAGTCAGAGCAGACTGGTCAACAGAGCAATTACCCTCAATGACAGTACCGTCACAAGGGACGGAAGCGCCGGCTTTAAGGAGGAAAATATCCCCGACAGCAATTTCAGACGCTGGAATTTCAGTTTCAATGCCGTTTCTTAGAACAATAGCTGTTTTCGGAGCAAGGTCAATAAGTCTGCTGACAGCGTCCGAGGTTTTTCTTCGGCTTTTGGCTTCGAGAAATTTACCAACAGTAATAAGTGTGAGAATCATTCCGCATGACTCATAGTAGAGGTTTCCCATAAAACTGTGTGCCGCCGAGAAATCGCCGTGTCCCATGTGGTAAGCAGTCATATACGTTCCGTATATGCTGTATGTGAATGCGGCAGAAGCTCCGAGAGCAATAAGGCTGTCCATATTCGGCGCACGTCTGAGAAGATTTCGGAATCCATTGCGGAAGAAATGGAAATTCAATGCGATAATAGGTATTGTGAGAAGAAGCTGAGTAAGTGCAAGAAGCATCATATTTTCACGTCCGGTAAGGAATCCGGGCAGTGGAGCGTTAATCATGTGTCCCATGCAGATGTAGAATAAGGGGATAAGGAATAATATTGAACGTATAAGTCTCTGCTTCATTTTATTGAGATGAGCGGTATCACTGTCTGTTTCTGTGTTGTCAGATTTTGACTGTATGCCTTTTTCTGAAGCTCCGTATCCGGCGCTTTCAACTGCTTGTATAATCTTATCCGCTCCGGTAATATTTTCATCAAATTCGGCTTCCATAAAATTCCGGAGAAGATTCACGTTGACTTTGGATACACCGTCAAGCCGGCTGACAGCCTTTTCAACGTGAGACTGACAAGCCGAACATGTCATTCCTGTTATGTTGAATTTTTTCTTTTGCATTGCGCTCTCCCTTGATTATTTCAGTTTTTTTATCAGATCAACGACTTCGCTGAGAATTTCAGTGTTTCCTTGCTTCAACTGTTCAGCAACACACGTCTGCATGTGCTCCTGAAGAATGATATACCCGACGCTCTGCAAAGCACTTTCAGCCGCAGCAATTTGTGTGAGAATATCGCCGCAATATCGGTTTTCATCAAGCATTTTCTGAATTCCGTTGAGCTGTCCGGTAATGCGGTTTATGCGGTTGCGAAGCTGTCTGAGAGTAGCTTCGTTTCGTGGGGAATCCTTGTAGCGACAGCAGGATTCTGGATTTTTTTTATCGTTCATGGTATCCCTCCGATATATACCTGTAAGGGGTATCTTTTTATTTATATTATATACCTGTATGGGGTATATGTCAATGTGCAGAGTGAACAAAATATTCTGTTCACAATTGTAGTATCTGCTAAATTGGGTATGTAAAAAAACGGATGCTGAAATGGCATCCGTTTAAAATTTATTGATTTACAGCCTTGTATGGAAGTTGTCATAGCTGAATTTCTTCAGTGTTTCGAAAGTTCCGTTTGATTTCCTCAAAACGATATCCGGCAGAGGCATTCCGTTGAATGTGTTGTTTTTGACCATAGAATATATCGCCATGTCACCGAATACAAGCTTGTCACCGATATTCAGCGGTTCATCGAAGGAATACTCACCAATAACATCCCCTGCAAGGCATGTCTGCGAACCAAGACGATATGAATACGGCTTTTCACCATTCTCTCCGGAGCCAATAAGCGGCGGTCTGTAGGGCATTTCGAGAACATCTGGCATATGACACGCAGCAGATGTGTCCAGAATTGCGATAGGCATATCGTTTTCAGTGAGATCCAGCACCTCAGTTACAAGAAATCCTGCATTGAGTGCAATTGCTTCGCCCGGTTCGAGATATACCTCCAGTCCGTATTTGTCCTGCATCCGTTTTATGCACTTTTCAAGAAGCGGAATATCATAATCCTCTCGTGTGATGTGATGTCCGCCGCCAAAGTTGATCCACTCCATTTTCGGCAGTATATCACCGAATTTTTCTTCGATTGCCTGTAATGTTCGCTCAAGGTCATCGGAGTTCTGCTCACATAAAGTGTGAAAATGAAGTCCTGTAACGCCATTGAGATCATCACGGCGGAAGTTTTTGTTTGTTATTCCCAGACGTGATTTCGGTGAACAAGGATCGTATATTTCATGTCCTTCCTGAGTAGAAAGCTCCGGATTTATACGCAGACCGATTTTCTTTCCGGCTGTCAATACCCTGTCACGGTATTTGTCAAGCTGTGTAAAGGAATTGAAAATAATATGTCCGCAATATGAAATTATCTCATCTATCTCTGCTTCACGATAGGCTGCGGAAAAAACATGATTTTCCTTTCCCATTTTCTCAAAGCCGAGACGAGCCTCGAAAAGTCCGCTGCACGCTGTTCCTGAGAGGTATTTCCCTATGACCGGATAGACGTGATAGCATGAAAAGGCTTTCTGTGCAAGGAGAATTTTCGCTCCTGTACGCTGTTCAACTCCGTGAAGTATTTCAAGATTCTGCATGAGCTTCTCCTCGTCGATTACATAACACGGAGTCTGAAGTTTCTTTAATTCTGTGATTTTATTCATTTCAGTCTTCAAGGAATTCTTCCATTGTCATCTGAACTCTCGGATTTCCGTTCTCATCATCCTCGATCATAACAGCTTCTTTAATTCTGATAGGTGAGTTAGGTGATGAAATAGCATTGTCACTGCCAAGTGAACGAGGAACTTTAAGGAAATCATCAACAACCTCCATACCCTCAGTTACTTCACCGAATGCAGCGTAGTTTCCATCGAGGGAGGAGCATGAATCGTCATAGCAGATAAAGAACTGACTTGAAGCACTGTCAGGATTCTGACTTCTTGCCATTGAAACAATACCTCTCTTGTGAGAAAGTGTGTTGTTTACGCCGTTTGAAGCGAATTCTCCCTTGATAGTTTCCTTGCTTCCGCCCATGCCTGTGCCCTGAGGATCACCGCCCTGAGCCATGAATCCCTCAACTACACGGTGGAATATAAGTCCGTCATAGAAGCCGTCACTTACGAGATTTTCGAAGTTTTCGCATGTTATAGGAGCATACTCCGGATAGAGCGTGATTACAAATTCTCCGCTTGTGGATGTATCATCTGAAACCGAGGTGTCTGATTTTGAAGTTTTTTCGTCTGTGCTTATGTCTTTTCCGCATCCTGTAAAGATAAACAGTGCGGAAAATGCTAATGCTAATACTTTTTTCATTTTAAATACTCCTTTATAAAAATTATTCATTGCGCTTTTTCTTTTCTCTGCGCTCATTCCTGCGTACATATGTAATGGCTGTGGTCGGGATAATATATTCAAAACGTGCATCATCCACGAATTTTATCCAGCCTTCGCCGACTTCTTCGATAATGCCATTGTAGTACGACTGTTCGAGGATTCCTATTGTACATTTTTCATTTATATATTGTGTAAGAATATCATTTAAATTCATTTGTTTTTTCCTTTCAGTTATCAAAACTGATACCAGTGATTTTAGATGTATTTACGATTGAATCTTCACCGCTGTCTGTGAGCAGAATAAATCCGTCACCGACTTCTTTCAGAATGCCATAAAACATACCTTCAACAGTATGGGCTGTGCATTCTCTTTCAAGATAGCGAAGGAGGGCGTCCTCCATTTTAAATGCCATGATGAGCCTCCTTAATCAACGAGAACAGGGTTGAAATCTTCTTCCCAT
>JAFXEJ010000047.1 GCA_017513795.1 Ruminococcus sp. | reverse complement strand
CTCTTCTGATCAGCAGGAGCACCAATTCTACTCTTAACTTGTTTAATCTTAATAGTTGACATAATTCCTCCTTATCCTCTAAATACTTTTTCCATACTTACACCTCTGTTCTGGGCAACCATACGAGCATCTCTCATTTCACCCAAAGCAAGGATAGGTTGAGATGTCCGACGAGGACAGAGAAGCCGGCAAATCGCCTGAATTCGAGGAATATCTTGAAATCGAAACGCTCAACAGCATGGTTCCGCTCTGGAAAAAGAACAAAACTGAGCTTAAAGAAGAAGATTACAAGCACTTCTACGCTGAAAAGTTCTTTGACTATAATCCGCCTCTTAAATACTCCCACGTCAAGAACGAGGGTGCCGCAAACTACAACGCTCTGCTCTATATCCCCTCAAAGGCTCCCTACGACTACTACTCAAAGGAGTACGAAAAGGGACTTCAGCTCTACTCAAACGGCGTTCTCATCATGGACAAGTGCTCTGATCTTCTCCCCGATTATTTCAGCTTCGTAAGAGGTCTTGTGGACTCTGAGGATCTTTCACTCAACATCTCCCGTGAGATGCTCCAGCACGACAGACAGCTCAAGGTAATCGCTAAGAGCATCGAAAAAACTATCAGCAGCGAACTCAAAAAAATGCTCAAGAACGAGCGTGAAAAGTACGAGGAATTCTGGAAGGCTTTCGGTCTTCAGATGAAGTACGGCATCTACAGCGATTTCGGCATGAACAAGGACAAGCTTCAGGATCTTCTGCTGTTCACTTCCTCCAACGAAAACAAGCTTGTAACTCTTGACGAGTACGTTACAGCTATGCGTGAGGATCAGAAATATATCTACTACGCAACAGGCGAAAGCACAGCAAGAATCAGTCAGCTTCCGCAGACAGAGCTTGTAAGGGACAACGGCTTTGAGATTCTCTATCTCACCGACAACATCGACGAATTTGCAGTAAAATCTATCGGAAAGTACAAGGATAAGGAATTCAGATCTGTTTCATCTGACGATCTCGGACTTGAATCTCCCGAAAAGAAGGAAGAAATCAAGGCTAAGGAAGAAGAAGCTTCCAGAATGCTTGAAGATCTTGCAAAGGCTCTTGACGGCAAGGTAACTAAGGTCGTTCTCTCTCAGAGACTTAAAACTCACCCCGTTTGCCTTACAAGCGAGGGAGAAATTTCTCTTGAAATGGAAAAAGTCCTCAACGCAATGCCTACAGATCAGAAGGTTTATGCACAGAAGGTTCTTGAAATTAACCCTGAACATGAGATTTTCGAAAAACTTACCGCTGTAAAGGAATCCGGCGATAACGATAAACTTGGTAAATACGCTAAGCTTCTCTACGATCAGGCTCTCCTTATCGAGGGAATTAATATCGAAAATCCTGTCGAATTCTCTAACCTCATCTGCGAGTTGATGTAAAACAGTGATTTTCTTATAGAAATTCTATATGTATTTATCGGGGGAAACCTTTCTGAGGAAAGGTTCTCCCCCGAACCCCCTTCCAAAGACTTTTAATACTAAAATTTCCGCCTGACAGGGTATACTCACCAACTAATTGAGAAATCCATATTTCTCCTTGAGTACACCCTGTCAGGCGGAAATTTAATACTGAAAGTTTTAGGAAAGGAGTTTGAGGAACAACCCTTTTTCAAAAGGGTTTTCCTCAATAAAAACGTGTAAAACTCCTGTAAGAACATTACAGTTCTTCATCATCGTCGTTGTTGAATTCGAGAATATCACCTGGCTGGCAGTCGAGAGCCTTACAGATAGCGTTAAGCGTTGAAAATCTGATAGCGCTGACCTTTCCGGTCTTTAGTTTTGACAGATTGACATTACTCACGCCGACACGCTCACTCAGTTCATTGAGGCTGATTTTTCTATCCGCCATTACACGGTCAAGTCTTAAAATTATCGACATAGGCACCTCACAATGTTTCGTCGGATTCCTGCTGAAGCTGTGCGCCGTACTTGAATACTGAGATAAACAGCAGCACGATTATTACAACAAATGCTGCAAAAATTCCGCTGATACCGCCTAACAGAAGTACTGCGCCTGCCCATACAGCAAGAGCAATTCCGAAGCCCTTCATTCTTCTGAGAACTTCTTCCTCAAACGGAGAATTACAGTTTTCAAGAGCGATTGCAAGCTTCTTTGCAAAACAAAGAGCAACAAGAATACAGATAAGTAAAATTTCTGCGGAAAAAGCACTGCCTAAAGCTACAAACTTTACCTGTTTTGCTGTAAACTCATTAAGTCCGCCCTCAATGGATATTACACGATTACTCTCAGCATCTTTTTCATCAGTTACGAACCATTTTACATCCATTCCGAAGAAATTACCGTCAATATCAGCTTCTTCAATCTCAATATCCAGAAGTTCTTCAAGGAATTCGTCATCCTCAATGATAATCTGTGCACTGCCTGAACCTGTCACTTTCATCGAATCATTCGGAATCATCATGACAAATATACAGGCAATCGGAATGCATACGATACCGATTATCACAAACACACGGACAATATTTATAAATATCCGGCTTATTTTTCCAAGCTTGTTGATTTTTGCTACGTTTTCGTTTTTCATAATAAAATCTCCTTTAAAATCATTTTTGCATCTCTGTGCTTTCCATGATTGTATTATAGCAGAAGATTTACCGAATGTCAACAATTATTTATCGTTTATCATTAAATTTGTAATGTTGCACATAAAAGCGAATATCAAATTCAAGCTTACCGGTGCAATTTTAACAATAATTTTTTATCGTTTATCATTAAAAAAGCACTACACATGAACTGTGCAGTGCTCAGACTGTAGAAAAAGTATGTTGTAGGGGACGATGCCCACATCGTCCCGGGCTGATGTAGGCATCAGCCCCTACTTGCTATGTTCTGCCAAATACATCTTAAGCTTTTCTACGATTGATTTCAGGTCTGCGTATTCTTCATCATTGAGTACAGTGAATTTATAGCCGTTTTCAAATTTGGTGATAGCTCTGGTTAATGCGGGTAAATATGATGTATACCCTGTCATTTCTATCAAAGCCTCCTGAAAAAGTAATTCTGATATGATATCGCTATATTCATCATTATTATTTTCAACATAGTCACAATGAAGCCTTGCGATAGTTTCCTCAGTTAATCTTCCTTCAATTTTTGTTGCGTAGTCTAGTTCCTCTTGATAAACATCTTTAGCTACATAATATTCATTTTTTCCTATATCCATAACATTCCCCTTAATTATTATGTTCTATTTCGGAATCTATACTTTTCAATTAAGGAATTCTGTATCATAGTCAAGTGTATAAATTCCGTCATACTCATAATCAAAATCACGATCATCTTCGCCGGTGAGATTTGGACTTCCCTCCTTGCCCACGATAAACGAAACAGCCTTGTTATAGTTGAAAATCGTATTTTCTCTTGAATCGCCGCCGAATTCTCCGTCACGGGTCCATGAAACTGTCTCATCGCCCACACAGGTGAAAGTAATTTTATTTGTACGGAAAAATTTGATGTAATCCTTGTCGATATCCTCCCTCATATTCAGCAGTGAATGAAGTATCTGCTGAAGCTGAAGCGGATTTGCCGGCTTCTTTATCAGAAGAACCTCGAAAACTCCGTCGTCAAGCTTGAAATCGTTCACGGAGAAAAGTCCGGCAACAGAAGCTGTATTCGATACCATGCCGAAAACGAATTCATCCTCGATAACCTTATCATCATATTCTATTTTCATTGGTGTTGCATGGATATTTGTAAGCTGCAAAAGGGCGTTGAGAACATACGCAGAGTGTCCGAAAATATTCTTTATCTGCTGTGATGTCTCGTATGTGATACTTGTAAACGCTCCGAATGCCACGATATATGTGAAATAATCATCATTGAAGCCGCCTACGTCCTGCGGCATGGGAGTTCCCTCGATTATCTGCCTTACAGCCGCCATAGTATCCTTTGGAATATTCAGACCTTTGGCAAAATCGTTTGTAGTTCCAGCCGGAATATATCCGAGAGGAAGCTTTTTCTCACTTCGCATCATCGCCTGAAGACAATTGCTGAGAGTGCCGTCCCCACCGGCACATACAATAAGATCGAAGTTTGAATTACAGGCATACTGTGTTGCTTTTACGACATCATCGCTGCTCTGAGTGGTATGAACCGTGACCTCATAATCAGCCTTTACGAACTCGTCAATGATTCTTCCGAGCTTTTTGGCGATAACAGCCTTTCCCGCAATAAGATTAACGATAAAATACATTTTTTTCATTTTATCTGTCCCCCTATATATATGATAATTATATTATAATACTTTTTGAAAAAAATTCAAGTACGGTCAGAATTAATTAAAATAAAAAAATATCTCCAAACCTATTGACATTACAGAAAAACAGTGCTATAATAATAAAGCTGAATCACACAGCACAAAATACTGGGGTGTCGCCAAGCGGTAAGGCAGCGGACTCTGACTCCGTTATTTCGAGGGTTCAAATCCTTCCACCCCAACCATTTCTTATGCCCAAAATAGATGACAGGGCGAAAAACCACGCAGTTGCGTGGTTTTTTTATGCTCTGACGCCGGAATTTTTTATACTGAAACCGTAGATGACATTTAGCCTTTTCAGCCATAAAACACGACTCGAACGGTTATCCCGAATTTGGGATAACCGTTCTTATCCCGAAAAAACAATTATCCCGATAACAAGAAAAGAACACGAATAAATCAAGTTTTTTTCAGGAAGTTATCGGGATAATATCATTTTACTCATATATACTGAAAAAACAGAGGAGGTATCATATGGGTAAACGAAGTATATGGATCGGTGAGCTCAGATATCACGTTGAAAAATCAATAAGAGATGAACTGAAGTTATCACAAGAAACAATAGACAATCTCGGAATAGGTTTCAAAGCAATTGAAAACCACCTTAAAAAAGTAAACGACGGCTACTATACTCCACAGATAGTGGAAAAATTTATAACAGAAAAAATCAAAGAATACCATAGTGGTAGCTTCCCCTATCAAAAATTGACTATTATCAGAAGAACGGGAGAATATTTAAGGCAGTATTATGAAGATGAAAGCACACATTACTTCCGTTTGCCAACACTGGGACATTTGGAGCTAAACGATTTTTTGAGTCTGTTATTGAAAAATATGGCGAAATAGAACATCGTCGTGCTGTGCTATCTTCAAATGTAATCAAAATCCGAAAGAGAATAATTTCAAATTTTTTATCTTTTCTTCAGAGAAATAATCATAAAGATTTTGGTACAGTTGAAGCAAACGATATTCGTTCTTATTTATTTGAATTATCCGCAAGACAGCCCAAGGGAATTACAACCACTTTACCGATTATACGAAAATTTTGTTTGTTGCTTGACGAGAATAACATTCATAATCAACGATGGGGAGATATCTTAAACGCAAAACCAGCACCATGTAGAAGAATCAGGACACCATTTACAAAGGAGCAAATTGAAAAGCTTCTGAACGCACCTGATAGAAATACATCGATTGGCAAGAGGGATATCGCAATGATGCTGTTAGCTGCCAGAACGGGTCTGCGCAGTGTAGATATTGTAAATTTGAAATTTTCAGAAATTGACTGGAAATGCAACGAAATAACAATCATTCAGCATAAAACGGGAAAGGCGCTTAGTCTGCCGTTGTTTCCTGATGTAGGAAACGCAATTTCAGAATACATTCTGAAAGGACGTCCTAAATCTGATTCTGAATATATTTTCTTGACAGTTAAGCCACCTTATCGGAAATTGACCGATCACGGCAACAATATTGTTCAGAAATACATGAAAAATGTCGGTATTACCTGCAATCCTAAAATGAGAGCCGGTTTCACAGTTTCAGGAGATCGGTCGGAACTCAGATGCTTCAAGCAGGAGTTTCGCTTACAACAATTAGTCAGGTTTTAGGTCATAGTAGTTTGAATGCAACCCAGCCATATCTGAGTATCGATTTTAACGGACTTAAAAAATGTGCTCTTGATCTTTCTTTTATTCCTCTTTCAGGAGGTGAACTGTATTGAATAATCAATTTTCGAGTAAACTCAAAAATCACATTGTTGCATTTCTGGAAGAAATGCATGCCTTAGGATATTCATACGCTACTGAAGAACGTATTCTTAAACAATTTGATAGATTTTGCAAAGAAAATTATCCTGATACAGAAACAATTACACCAGATCTTGGTCTTGCTTGGTCGGTAAGAAAAAAAGATGAAAAGAATGGTACATTTGAAGGTCGAATATCCCCAGTGAGGAAGCTTGCCCGTTATATGAATAGAAATGGTATTGTTGCTTTTGTAATTCCGCAAGGGTTAGGATGTGGCGGCAGTCGTTTTACACCACATATTTTTACTGATGAAGAACTAATAGATTTTTTTATTCTTATTGATAAAATGAACGTAAATCCTGCTGCACCTATACAGCATATTATTTATCCGGTTTTATTCAGACTCCTTTATTCAACTGGATTAAGACCAATTGAAGCAGTAAGTCTACCTTGTAAAAATATCGATTTAAAATCAGGAGTTTTGTATATTAAGCAATCTAAAGGGAATCGTGACAGATATATTGTTCTTTCAGACGAAATGCTTGAAATAATGCGGAAATATTGGCGCAGGGCAAGTGAAATCGTACCGATGAATCTATATTTTTTCCCAGATTCAAATGGTGAAAGTATCAGGATAACAACTGTAAGTAAAGTTTTTCGAAAATATTGGCTTAAAGCAAAAAAGCTAAATAATAACGAAAAAAATCCTCGGATATATGATTTCAGGCATACTTTTGCGACAAGGTCAATTTACAGCCAATATTGTAAGGGAACAGACATAAATTCATTTCTGCCATATCTAAGTGCATATATGGGACATACACATTTATCAGATACAGCGTATTACGTTCATTTATGTCCAGAAATGTTCCCAGATACAAATCATATCGGCGAGAATAATTTTGAAGATTTACTGCCGGAGGTTTCATATGAATGAAAATGAAAAATTCTTTTTGTGTATTAAAAACTGGCTGACAGTATTTTTGCCAAAACAACGCTGTTTAAGTCCAAATACTATTAAGGCGTACAAAATGACTTTAAACTTACTGATAGAATTCCTACGTACAGAAAAGGAACTTCCATTAAAGAAAATTACTTTTCAAATATTCACCCATGAACTAATCATTGAATTTCTTGGCTGGTTATCTGAGTCGCGGAAATCCAGTGTTTCTACACAAACAGCAGATTAATGGCACTTCGTTCGTTTTTTCATTATGCAGCAATTACTGATCTTCCATTGAATGCTTTAGACTTAGAAATTCAAAAGATTCCAGCTAAAAAAGGTAAAGGTAAAACAGTTGAATATTTGTCAGAAAGAGCTTTAAAAACTCTTTTAGAAACGCCGGATATACATACTAAAAATGGTTTCAGAAATCGTTTCTTTATGATATTGATGTATGATACCGGTGCAAGATGCCAGGAACTTCTGGACTTAAAGATAAAAGATTTTGTATTTGAATCAGATAAGCCTTATGTATATTTAACTGGAAAAGGAAGAAAACTAAGACGTGTTCCTCTGTTAATTAAAACTGTGCAGCACTATGAGCAATATCTGAAAATCTATCATGAATCATGTGCAAAACCCGATGATTATATTTTTTACACAACGATTCACGGAGTTCGCCACCAGATGTCTGAAGATAACGCAGAAGCATTCATGCGTAAATACGGAGAAATTGCCAAAAAGCGCTGTAATGAAATACCTGAAAGAGTGCATCCGCATCAGCTCAGACATACAAGGGCAATCCATCTGTACAGAAGTGGTATGCCGCTTCCATTTATTGCCGAATTTCTTGGTCATGCAAATATTACAACAACTAATATTTATGCGTACGCAGATACAGAAATGAAACGTAGTGCTTTGGAAAAAGCGGCACTGCCTACTGTACCTGCTGATTTTAATCAAACTCCTATATGGGAGAATGATGATGAGATGATTTTGAAACTCAGCGGTCTTAAATGATATTATCCCGATAACTTACTGAAAAAAACTTGATTTATTCGTGTTCTTTTCTTGTTATCGGGATAAAGAACGGGCGATTTTTGATTTTCAAGAGAATTGAGAGCTTGGAGAGAAATTTCCGAATACTGCTCTTTTTTATTGCGAAAAACTTTCACAAAGTTTCATACGGTTTCTTGTTCGTTATGCCGATGCAGCATTGTAGCATTTTTATGATATTCTGTCAAGGTCAAGCGGAGAATTTACTTGTGAAACAGAGCTTCCATTATTAAAATACTTTGCTTACATAGTATATAGATGTTGCATTGAAAGACGGTAATCCTCTACTGTCTGACCTGTAAGATATTTTGCTGTTGCTTTGTTGAAAGCGTATACCCTTTTAGCCAAATGGTTATTTTTGCTCATAAAATTATTATATATACTAATGATTTCAGAATCTCCAATATTGATGCATTTTTTGAGGAGAACTATCGTTTTTCTTTTTAAACCTTATAGATTTTGATAAATAGATATAGATGATTCGGTATTGGAGGCTAAGGTTTATTATATTATACTTATTCTTCGTCGGAGCACTTCTTTTCAAAAAATTTTAGGACTTTTTTGACCTGAAAACAGAAAAATGCTGCGTTTACCGTTTCAAAATGTGCACTCACCGAAAAAACATTGACTATTCCGATTGAACAAGCTAAAATGGAACTAACGACAGAGGTTAACGCAAAGGAGGTATGAAAAATGAATATCGGTATCTGTTTATTATCTATCGACTGGCTCTGGAAATTATTTAGATAATCAGTATTTGCACTTACACTTCAAAAGCACGGCGAATCGCTGTTAAATAAGCTGATTTTGCCGGCTTTTGAAGACTGAAAATTACATTAAGGAGACCTGAATATGTCAGACAATTATCTGAAATTTTTTGAAGATATTAAATCAGGATTCAAGGATAACATCCAGATAAAAAGCTTGTATGATAAGCCATTTTCTGATATATACAACAGCTATGAAGCAGACTTCGAAGAAGTTGCTTTATATCTTAACGAAGCTGTTGAATGCGGCCAGGACATCCTCGAATTATGCTGTGGAAATGGAAGGATTACTCTTCCGCTTGCGCGTAATAATTTCAATGTCACGGGTGTAGATTGTTCAGATGATATGCTCACTCTTCTTAAAGAGAAAAAGGAGCGTATGCCGTTCAATGTCAGAAAAAGGATCAATATCCTGAAGCAGGATGTTTTTTCGTTGAAACTTGAAAAAAAATTTGATATGATAATACTTCCGGCAACAACTATCTGTATATTGTTTGATGATCCAGAGAAGACGATGCAGCTTTTCAGGAATGTTGCCTTTATGCTGAAGGATCATGGAAAATTCCTTTTCGACATCCGTAATTATAATAATGTTGAGAACAATATTATTCCGACACATTTGGTATGCGGAGATAATATCTGTCTTTCTTATGAAAACATTGATAAGAAAGTAGGACAGGCGACAGGAATGTTCCTGACACTTACTAAAGCCCCAAACGGTCTTATGCAAATGAGCGTGGCCGAGTCATATAAAAAGATTATCCCAAAGGAAACAATCGAAAAGTTTATTTCTGTTTCACCTTTTTTAATTGAAAAAAAAGTGGAATATTCATATAATAACGATGATCTGTTTCTATACGTTTTAAGAAAGGAGGAAGATAACCATGGAGAATATTGTTAAGGAGTTCGATATCGAAGAAGTTGAGGCATTAGAAGCTCCCGTTTCAGGTGATACTGTTGCAGGCTTCGTAGCTGGCGGTGCTACTATCTGCATTATTGCAGGTGCAGCTTACCTTGCTTGCTAATTAACTGCAATGCTGAACTTTCTCTGTTTTACAGGGAAAATACCTATTTTTAAATTCTGCCTATCTTTTTGTGACAGTGGGGAAACTAAAGCTTCACGGGGTCATGATATCGGCTTAGTGCAACTTATCTTTGATCCTGTATGCCGTTCAAAAAGGAGGGAATACAATGAAAAAGCTTGATCTTCAGATTGAAGAGCTCGAAAACGCTGAGGAAATGATGTCTAACGACGATTTCTACCTTGTAGCATCTACTGTTGGTATGGTGATCAGTGTGATTATTGCATTCACATGATTTCAAAGATTTTAAGAATTACAAAGATTTTAAGAAAAGAGTGTAGTGTTATGAAAAAATTTGATCTTCAGATAGAAGAACTTGAGAGTGCTGAGGAAATGATGAGCGATTTCGCAGAAGGCTATTGCTGGGGCATTCTCGTGGTTGGCGGAATTCTTCTCGCAGCCACATGATCATTGAGTATTCAATGTAATTTATTCAAATGACTGAAAGAGTGCGGATCACTGATTTGCACTCTTCAATTGAATTATACTTAAAATGATCTCTAAATATACATTTTTACCAGTAAAATGAAATGCATCTTTAGAGATCATCTTAATAAGCGTTTGTGAGGTATACTGATATGAATGATAGTTTAACAAAGCTGCGGCTTTCAAAAGATCTGAATATAGAAAGTCTGAGCAGCGGAAAGTACTCTGTTTTTGTTGGCTCAACTAAGAAAAGCTACGTTATCGGACAGAATGAATATAACATAATGTGTATGCTCGATGAATGCGGAAGTAGCAGCCTCATCAATAAAAAGACAGGATATTACAGTGAAGAACAGCTCGAAAAGCTTGTACAGTTTTTTCTGAAAAACGGTATTGCTGAGAACGGAGATGTTCACAAAAAACGTATCGTCAAAGATGGATTTTTCAAATTTAAAGTCAGTCTCCTGAACGGTAATAAGTTGTTCAGGTCGGATTCGTTTATGGTTAAGCTGTTCGCTTCTATTATTCTTTATGCTTCGTTACCTGTCCTTATTATCGGAACTATTCTTGCATTCAACAATGACAGCGATGTTTTGAAGAGTGTAACTCATGCTTTTAAAAACTGTCCTGTATATGTTTACCCGATATTGTTCTTTTTTCTCGTTATGCTTCACGAGGCAGGTCATGCTATCGTTACACGAAGTCTTAAAATACCTGTATCAGAAATAGGATTGCTCATATTCATTTTCTATCCGGTAGTATATACCAATATAAGCTTCTCACGCCTGCTGAAAAAGCGCAGGGACAGGCTGAAATGTCTATTAGCAGGAATATTTACGAATCACCTTATTACAGGAGCATCTCTAGCATTTATCGGTATCGGTGCAAATGGGATCATGCGTGATATTCTGTATGTCAACGCCGTAATAAATCTTCTGATAACTCTCACAAATCTCATCGTATTCTTCAAGCTCGACGGTTATTTCATATTACAGGATTTTATCGGGATACCTATGCTGTATGAGACGAGTATAAATTCATTTATCAGTAAGCTTTTTACTCCAGTAGCATACCTCAGGATGCGTAAGGCTAAAAAAGAAAATGTCACCATAAGTAGTCTTGCAAGCGGTACATTTTATAACTCCGAATCCGGCGGTTCATATGATCTCTTTTACATCGTATACGGCGGATTATGCTTCTCTTACATACCATTTATGCTTTTATCATTTGCCCTGACTATCATAAACATCAGAAGATAGGAGAAAATATGAAATACTATCTTAATCAATACTATCCAGTGATTTCTCAGCCTGACGGCACTGTGGTCTTTCCTCTTATAGGGAAAACATCATATTCTCTTGAGAAGATGCAGGAACTGTTAAACGGAGGCTGTATTGACGAAGAAAAAGTCATTGCTGATTTCGGAAAGGAAACTTTTGAAAAATGGCTGTCTGATGGTGTACTTCTCACCGAGCAGCCTGATACGGTCAGCAGGTATTCGCGCGCAGATTCATTCTGCTTTTTCATGAACATCCCTGATCACCGAAAAAAACTGAAAAAATCCAAGATACTTATTCTCGGCTGTGGCGGTATAGGAAGCCACGTTGCATGGAATATGTCAGCACTTGGCGTAGGTCACATTTACCTCGTAGACGGCGATCGTGTTGAAGAAAGCAATCTCAACCGTCAGCTGCTCTATGATATGGAAGACATAGGAAAGATGAAAGCGCTCACTCTCGGTCAGAAGCTGAAAAAGATAAACCCTGAAAGCAGCTATTACCCGATATGTCAGAACATAGATTCAAAGGAAACGCTCGCTGAAATGATACATAATATTTCACCTGACGTTGTTGTTAAATCCTTTGATTCTCCTATCTATATCTCATCATGGGTTGACGAGATATGTGAGGAACAGTATATAAAATACGTCTGCGGCATAATGAACGGGCCATTCCATGCGATCGCAGAAGGCCTGTAAATCCCGAAACCAGGTCAGACTTCCTTTGATGATGCCGCTGGGGGCAGCGCCGGAAGTGAGCGAGTTGCCTGTGCCGGATTTGGCCACGCCTGATCTGGAAGTACTTTTGATACGATATTTTTTGTCGTCCCAATCCTCATACAACAGGCGGACGAACAGTTCTTCCATTGTCATTTGCTTTACACCGTATACATCCAGACCCGGCAGCACGCCGGTAATGTAATTTAACAGAATGCGGTTGCTGCCCACGATATAAAAGTCCTCGGGCCGGAAGCGCTCTGCGTAGTTGTACAAAATATAAGAAATGCGGTGCATGGCTACGGTGGTTTTGCCGGAGCCTGCCACACCCTGCACGATGACGTCGTACCAGGGGGCGATGCGGATGATGTCGTTCTGATCCTTCTGGATGGTGGCGACGATGTCGCGCAGCACGGCATCGGCTGATTTGGAGAGATACTCCTACAGCAGCACGTCGTTTGCCACGGTGTCGGCGTCG
>JAFXEJ010000046.1 GCA_017513795.1 Ruminococcus sp. | reverse complement strand
GGCAAGAAGTTCGGCGATAAGGAAATCCCCTTCTCGTTTCTGTTCGTTCAGGTGCCCGTGCTTCAATGCCCGGTATGATGGATACAATCCTTAACCTCGGTCTTAACGAGACTGTTGTTGAGACAATTGCTGAAAAGTCCGGCAATGCTCGTTGGGCTTGGGACTGCTACAGAAGATTCATCCAGATGTACTCTGACGTAGTTATGGAAGTTGGTAAGAAGTACTTTGAAGAGCTTATCGACGAAATGAAGGAAAAGAAGGGCGTTACTCAGGACGTTGACCTCACTGCTGAAGACCTTAAGGAACTCGCTGGTCAGTTCAAGGCTGAATACAAGTCCAAGATCGGTGCAGACTTCCCGTCTGATCCTAAGGAGCAGCTCATGGGCGCAGTTAAGGCTGTATTCCGTTCATGGGACAACCCCAGAGCTAACGTTTACAGACGTGACAACGATATTCCTTTCTCATGGGGTACTGCTGTTAACGTTCAGGCAATGGCTTTCGGTAACATGGGTGATGACTGCGGTACAGGTGTTGCATTTACTCGTGACCCTGCTACAGGCGAAAAGAAGCTCATGGGTGAATTCCTTACAAACGCACAGGGCGAAGACGTAGTTGCTGGTGTTCGTACTCCTATGCCTATCTCACAGATGGCTGAGACATTCCCTGAGGCTTACGCTCAGTTCGTAGAAGTTTGCAAGACTCTCGAAAACCACTATCACGATATGCAGGACATGGAGTTCACTGTTGAAAACAGAAAGCTCTTCATGCTCCAGACAAGAAACGGTAAGAGAACTGCTCAGGCTGCTCTTAAGATCGCTTGCGACCTCGTTGATGAGGGAATGAAGACTGAAGAAGAAGCAGTTGCAATGATCGACCCCAGAAACCTCGATACACTTCTCCACCCCCAGTTCGATGTTAAGGCTCTCAAGGCTGCAACTCCTATGGGCAAGGGCCTCTGAGCTTCTCCTGGTGCTGCTTGCGGTAAGATTGTATTTACAGCTGACGACGCTGAGGCTTGGAACGCTAAGGGCGAAAAGGTTGTTCTTGTTCGTCTCGAGACATCACCTGAAGATATCACAGGTATGAAGGTTGCTCAGGGTATCCTCACAGTTCGTGGCGGTATGACTTCTCACGCTGCTGTTGTTGCTCGTGGTATGGGTACTTGCTGTGTATCCGGCTGCGGCGATATCAAGATGGATGAAGAAAACAAGAAGTTCGAACTCGGCGGAAAGACTTTCGTTGAGGGTGACTACATCTCTATCGACGGTTCTACAGGTAACATCTACGATGGTATCATTCCTACAGTTGACGCTCAGATCGCTGGTGAGTTCGGAAGAATCATGGCTTGGGCTGACAAGTTCAGAACTCTTAAGGTTAGAACAAATGCTGATACTCCTGCTGACGCTAAGAAGGCAAGAGAACTCGGCGCTGAGGGTATCGGTCTCTGCCGTACAGAGCACATGTTCTTCGAGGCAGACAGAATCGCTGCTTTCCGTGAGATGATCTGCTCAGATACAGTTGAAGAGAGAGAAGCTGCTCTCGCTAAGATCGAACCTATGCAGCAGGCTGACTTCGAGGCTCTCTACGAGGCTCTTGAAGGTACTCCCGTTTGCATCAGATTCCTCGATCCTCCTCTCCACGAATTCGTTCCTACAACTGAAGCTGACATCAAGGCTCTCGCTGACGCTCAGGGCAAGTCTGTTGAAGATATCAAGGCTATCATTGCTTCACTCCACGAATTCAACCCCATGATGGGTCACAGAGGATGCCGTCTTGCTGTAACATATCCTGAAATCGCTGCTATGCAGACAAAGGCTGTTATCAAGGCTGCTATCAATGTTAAGAAGAATCACCCCGACTGGAACGTTAAGCCTGAAATCATGATCCCCCTCGTTGGTGAGGTTAAGGAGCTCAAGTATGTTAAGGCTGTTGTTATCGAGAATGCTAACGCTGTTATCGCTGAGGCTGGCGTTGAGCTCGAATACGAAGTTGGTACAATGATCGAGATCCCCAGAGCTGCTCTTACAGCTGACGAGATCGCTGCTAACGCTGACTTCTTCTGCTTCGGTACAAACGACCTTACTCAGATGACATACGGCTTCTCAAGAGACGACGCTGGTAAGTTCCTCAACGCTTACTATGACAAGAAGATCTTCGAGAACGATCCTTTCGCTAAGCTCGACCAGACTGGCGTAGGCAAGCTCATGGAAACAGCTATCAAGCTCGGCAGACCTGTTAACGACAAGCTCCACTGCGGTATCTGCGGTGAGCACGGCGGTGATCCTACATCTGTTGAGTTCTGCCACAAGATCGGTCTTGACTATGTATCTTGCTCACCTTTCCGTGTTCCGATTGCTCGTCTTGCTGCTGCTCAGGCTGCAATTGCTAACAAGTAATCAGTTCCGATAAGGTAAAGATTATATATACGGCTGAATCCGCTTAATGCGGTCAGCTGATGTGCACAAACAAAATGACCTCCTCATTCTGAAAGGAATGGGGAGGTTTTTATGTGTAAATATAGGTGCAATTCCTACATCGCACTGTAAATTAATCACGGAACAAACGGGCGGATGCAGCCATCAGCCCCTACATATTTCGCCCAAAATCATAGGGGACGACAAAACGCCGTCCCCTTCATTTGGTCATTTGGAATTTTCTGTATGATATTTTTTAGGTTGTACGCTTTTCAGAACTCTGATAACCGGAACTATTAGCAATCCACAGAAGAAATTGCTCACTCCGTGCACGAAATCAAACGGAAATCCGGCTATTATCCACGCAACCATTGCGTCAAAGCTCAGCCCGAACATGATAGCCTGTGCCGGTGCATACAGCGTTCCGTACAAAAAACCATGACAGGCATTTACGACCATATACACGACCGGCTTTATTTTTTCCGGCATTTTCTTCGGCAGAAGCATCGTTATTCCCCAGAGCACAGTCCACAGATACAGATACGGTATCCACCATGCCGCAAATCCGCTGAACAAGCCGTTCAGAAAAACATAGGTATATATCGGATACAGCGCTTTCTGTCTGTAAACAACCGTGAACGCTATCGTGAATACTCCGAGAAGATGGATATTCGGTGCTGCTTCCATGATTACTTTTGAAGCATACATCAGCGCACCAAGCATACCGAAAAGTACCAGTTCCCTTGTTGAAAGCTTCATTACTTCTCAATTTTGAAGGAATACTTCTCGCCTTCCTTGATTTTTGTGGAATCAACGCCTGATGTCGCATATTCGCCGTCAATGTAGAACGCCCAGTAGGTCTTGTCCTTGTCGTAATCTGCGGTAATTCCGTTTACAGACTTCACATACAGACCGTATTCGCCTTCTTCGCCGGAAATCAGACCGACATCCTGTAATGCATCGCCGACAATTTTCTTGTCTGTGTGAACCTCAAAATCTGTTTCGTTTCCGTCCTTGTCCACAACGGTGAACATGAACTTTGTCTGACCTTCGCCGAGAACAGACTCCGAAATTTTCGTTGTCTCATCCCAGTCAGATGACGATTTACCGCCGTTTTTGCCGCAGCCGACTGATGTGAATGCCATAGCCACAATAAGCATTGAACACAGAAGCCACGAAGAAAATCTTTTGCTTTTGTTAAAATTCATTTTCTTTTCCTCCTGATTTTTTCTCCCTTTATGCCGGCGCCCGCAGCATTTTTCAAAGGGGATTATATAAATATACGGATATTCCGGCTTAGTGAAATGATTATCCGCCTTCTCAGAATTTCTTCCAATGACTTTTCCCTGATTGTGGCTTCAGGTAAGGATAATCACATATATGCACATCACGGCGACGGGCTCGCACAGGATTTTCACCTGTTTCCCCGAATATTTCTTTATTTCTGCGACAGAAATTCTATGATTTTATCGTAGTTTTCTGCCTTATGCGGGAATGTACAGCCGGAACAATCTTTGATTTTCCTGCCGTCAGATACGATATATCTGCATTTCCCGAGACAATTCTCGTATTTGTACATGGGGCAGTAGCAGAACAGACAATTGATTCCGTCCTCGCCTTCATGACAGGGATAATATTCGCATTCCCTGTTTTCAAAGTATCTGTATGTATTTTTCATAATTCAAATTATATCACTCTCTGCATGGAATGTCAACTGTGCGCCAGTGGTGGTATGTGTAAAATATATATAGGCAATGTAGGGTGCGATGCCCACATCGCACCGCAGACATATTTCATTCATAACGGGCGGATGTAGGCATCCGCCCCTACATAAGAAATAAAACAAAAAATATGTTTGCCCACGAAAATTTTACACATACCCGGCGGTGCGGTTTTTCAACATTGCCAGCCGAATGATGTTGAAAAGATTCGGGATATCGTCAATTGATTTCAGCACCGATTTATGATAAAATAATAAAAAAAGAATATGGATAAATGAACGACACACGTTGCACCACATGGTGCGTAAATCTGATTACGGTACAGGTTTACTATGCGTGCGTCTTTTTTTGTCCGGAAAAAGGAGTTTTTATTTATGCCAAGAAATCAGTTCCAGAGAATGGTTTTCGCATTCATTACCGTTGTGATAACCGTTCACGCCTACGTTTTTTACAGTCTGTATGTGATACACGGAAGTATGTTTATGCAGATAACAGGCGAAAGTCACGTCCTTGATGCAATCAGCAAAATGGGCGGAGTTCCGGTATTTGGAAAAAATATCCCGATATGGGCAGTCGTACTTATTGAGTTTGCCCTTGCGTATACAATTGAAAACATCTTGGGTTCACCGCTTTCATTCAGACTTGCCTCGAAGGTATTCGAGCCGGGAAAAACACATCCTGTTCTCTTTGAAACGGCGATAATCTGCGCAACAGTCGGAATTATGTGTCCTGTAATGAGTCTTGCGGCTGCTTTCCTTTACTACAATTACGATGCCGGCTTCAATATGTGGACGCTCCTTGCAGAGTGGCTCAAGCTTGTATGCTATAATTTCCCGTTTGCATTCTTCACACAGCTTTTCTTCATCCAGCCGACAGTAAGAACGATTTTTAAGTTCATTTTTGCAAAGGATATTAAAAAACACAGTCATAATTAAATACGGACGAACTTTATGTTCGCCCTTGAGATTGTCGATAAACATCGTTGTTTGCGGGCGAACACAGTTCGCCCCTACATTAAAAATACGAAAAACAGCCGTTTGTAGGGGACGGCGTCTTCGACGTCCCACATAATTCCGGTTGAAAAATAAGGGCGAACACACAGGTTCGCCCTTATTATTATACATTAAGAAATATCCAGCTCAGGCGGAACATCAAGCTCATCAGATACATATTTACCGTTCTTTTTGCGCTGTTTTACGCATTCCGTAAGCAGATATTCTATCTGACCGTTGACCGAGCGGAAATCGTCCTCCGCCCATGCTGCGATAGCATTATAGAGCTTCTCCGACAAACGGAGCGGAACTTGTTTTTTTGGTGCCATTAATAAAGACTTCCCGAATTAACAACAGGCTGAGCGTCATGATTTCCGCAGAGAACTACGAGCAGATTTGATACCATTGCTGCCTTACGTTCCTCATCAAGCTCAACTATGCCGTTCTGATTAAGACGTTCAAGAGCCATTTCGACCATTCCTACTGCACCGTCAACTATCATTTTTCTTGCGTCGATAACTGCGGATGCCTGCTGTCTCTGGAGCATTACTGCTGCAATTTCAGTCGCATACGCAAGGTAAGTGATTCTTGACTCAATAATTTTGATTCCGGCTTCTGCAACCTTTTCCTGAATTTCTTCCTTGATTCTGTTTGCAACGATTTCGCTTGAACCTCTGAGACTTCCGTCATCAGCAACGCCGTCGCCTGTAGTATCAACATTCTGTGCAACGTCATAAGGGTAAAGTCTCACAATATTTCTGAGCGCACCGTCGCACTGGAGTGAGAGATATTCCTTGTAGTTTTCAACGTTGAACGCTGCCTTTGCTGTGTCAACAATCTGCCATGTAACGGCAATACCGATTTCAATAGGGTTTCCGAGACAGTCATTGATCTTCTGTCGGCTATTGTTGAGAGTCATCACCTTAAGAGACATTTTCTTGTTTACTGGTAATGAAGCTCCGGTCATGGGATGGTTTTTATTAGTCGGTACAACATCTCCGCTCTGATTAAGCTTTGTTTCAGCAGCGGGATTTACAGCAGTACAGAATGGATTTACAAAGAAAAATCCGTCACCCTTTATAGTTCCGATGTATTTGCCGAAAAGTGTGAGAACAAGCGCTTCCTGCGGCTTGAGAACACGCAGTCCGAGATAGGGAATCCAGCCAATTAAAAGCCATATGCCGGCAATAACTCCGATTACAGGAAGATTTCCTATGCCAAGAATCAGCATGCCTATTGCAGCCAGATAAAGAAGCGTTGTGAGAATGAGGACAGCCATACCGTTCTTTTTGTTTGTGAGAATTTTTTCAGTCATGATTAATATTTCCTTTCAGATTTGTGTTCACACTGCGCATCTATGTGATATCAAAATAATATCACATAGATATTCTTTTGTCAATAGCTTCCGGAAATATTTTCTTCCATCTTGTTAGTATATAATAACAAACTCCTGTAAAAACATTCATTTTGTCCACCAAAAGTCAATAAAATCTTCATTTTTTCAGCTTGACACCCTATTTTTTTTGTGTTAGAATTATTATGCAATATTATATAGAGCGTCATAGGCAACCGGATTTTAGGCGATCCGGTGATGCTCTCAAATGGAGGAAAAGAAAATGAAATTACTTAGCAGGACCTTGGCAGGTCTTTTTGCTGTATGCATTGGAACTGCCGCAGTCCCTTTTTCGGGGACTCTCAAATCAGACGATATCAACGTTTACGCCGCATCAGGAGACATCAGATCAGATATGAAATGGGGAACTCTTAAAATCGGCGGCGCCGGATTTGTTTCCGGTATCGTCTCTGGACAGAAAGAAATGTATCTCCGTACAGACGTTGGCGGTGCATACAAGTACAACTACGAAACAAAACAGTGGGATCAGCTTTTCGGTTTCCTTACTGAAGCAGACAGAGGTCTCCTCAGCGTAAAGGGTATCGCTATTGATCCTACAGATGACAACACAGCTTACTTCCTCTGCGGATGTGCTTACTTCTCAGGTGCAAAGACTTCTATCTTCAAGACAACTGACGGCGGTAAGACTTTCACAGAATCTGACGTTACAGATCTTATTCAGGTTCACGGCAACGGCGACGGACGTGAGTGTATCGAGCCTATCGCTATTGATCCTGACAACCCCGATACTATCTATGCCGGCGGCGATGTTACCGCAGGCAGCTCTGCTCTTATCAAGTCTACTGACGGCGGTAAGACATGGAAGCCCGTTGACGGTTACGACGCCCTCGGTCTTTTCCCCGGCGAGCTTAAATATCCTATGTGGACAGATCACATGGTAAGAGGTACTGAACCCTCAAAGGAATACAATCAGCAGAACGGTATCGGCTGTATCCTTATAGAGGACGGCAAGGTTTATGTAGGAACTTCTGTTACAGGTCAGGCAAATATCCACGTTGCAAGCGTTAAGGACGATAAGTTCGCTCCGCTTTCAGCTGACCTCCCGACAGCTAACTACCCTTGCTCTATTACAAGCGACAACAACGGAAACGTTTTCTTCACATATATTGCTGGTCTCGCATTCAGCGGTACTGCCGGCGGTGCTTTCAAGTATGATACTGCAAGCGGCACTGTTACCGATATCTCTCCCTGCGGAAACGCTATCGGCATGATCGAGGCTGACGAAGAAAATCCTGACAAGCTCCTCGCAAGAACATGCGGCGTATGGTCCGATCAGTGGTACGAAAAAGAATGGACTGACGGAAGCATCGCATGGGGCGACCACTTCTACCGCTCTGAGGATGGCGGAAAAACATGGCAGGATATCACTCCCGGTGCCGGCGAAACTATCTACGGCAACGGCGATCCCTACAAGGAATTCGTATCACTTCCTATGGACACAAACGGCTATGACTGGATCTACGGCAAGGCTTGTCACTGGGGAAGCGGTATCATCCTTGACCCGAGAAATCCCGAAAGAATCCTTCTTACATCCGGTAACGGCGTTTTTGCATGCGATAACGTCTGGGATGAAAAGGAAGTTCAGTTCTACTTCCAGCCCGACGGCGTTGAAGAAGTCGTTGCTCTTGACTTCGTAAGCGTTCCAGGCGGTGCTGCATACTCCGCAATCGGTGACTACGACGGATTCGTACACAATGATACAACTTCAATCCCTCCGCAGTATAAGCCAAATATCGGCTCAACTTCCGCTATTGCATACTGCCCCACTGATACAAAGATAATGGCTCGTGTAGGCGAACACGAAGCTAAGGGTTACTACAGCGAGGACGCCGGCAAAACATGGAAGGAACTTAAAGTTTCCAGCGGCGGCGGAAAGCTTGCTATCACAAAACTTAAAGACGGCACAGTTAGAATCTTCCATGCAAGCGGCAGCAACGCAGCTATCCAGTATACAGATAACTACGGCGCAACATGGACTGCCGCTGAAGGTCTCAAAGGCTCAAAGACAACTTATCCTCTCGTTGACCTTGCAAATCCAGCTATTGTTTACGGCTCCGGTGTACATTACAACGATTACTGGGCTTCTGATATAAACAAAACGGAACCCACTCTCGACGATGCACAGTACAGCTTCTATATCAGTACTGACTACGGCGCAAAATTCACAAAATACACTGTATGCAAATATGATATGTGCGATCACACTGGCGATCTTGCATACATCTCCGAAGACAAAGTTGCTATGGCTGTAGGCTGGAATGGTCTTTACATCATCACCGATAAAGGAGAAACTATCACAAAAACAGACGTTTTCTACGCTAAGTCAATAGGCTACGGCGCTCCCGAAAAGAAGGGCACAGCAAATACGCTCTTTATGTACGGCAAGCCGGAATCTTCTGACCCTGAGGGAATCTACCGCTCAACTGACGAGGGAAAGACATGGGTTCTCATCAACACAAACAACATCTACGGCGGTACAGGAAACGGTAACTTCCTCGTTGGCGATATGAACGAATTCGGTAAGGTTTATATGTCAACAGTAGGCTGCGGTATCGTTTACGGCGAGCTTTCTGACGGCGAAACTCCTACTCCCGATCCTATTCCTGATCCTGATGTAGTTTACGGTGACGCTAACGGCGACGAAAAAGTTGCTCTTTCTGATGCTGTTCTTATTATGCAGTATATCGGAAATCCCGATTCATTCGGTGTTAACGGCACTGACAAGAATCACATCACAGCTGAGGGACTTGAATGCAGCGACGTTGCTAACAGCGGCGACGGTATAACAAACGCAGACGCTCTGGCTATTCAGAGATATCTGCTTAAACTTATCGACAAGCTTCCCGAATAAGCAGCGTGAGTAATAATAAAAAACGGCGGTCATAATGACCGCCGTTTCAGCGTGTTGATAAACATATCAGGAACATCGCCGTTACGCATTATCACTATCCGTTCAGCATCCGTTTTCCGGATAGCAATGACCGTTCCGCTGATGAGATATGCCGCCGGATCGCCGCCGGAACTTATATGCAGACACTCAGCCGCCGCTCCGGAAATAAATCCGAGATCCATAAGACGGCTGCGCATTTTTCCGGTCATGTCAAGCCTTACAATACGGCAGCTCTCCCCTTCTTTCAGCGTGCTGAGACTTGTTGTATTCATCATTAAAAAATCCTCCTGATATATTATACTCAGGAGGATTTCTTTTTGTGTATCAGAATTTATCATGATATACGCTCAGCTGTGTGAAGACACCTTTCGCTGAACCGCTGATTTCAATGCCCTCTATGCGCTCGGAATTTATACTGCCGAAGCTGACGATATCCGAGAGATCTTCGCCGTTGTATCCGCTGTATGTGCAGAAAAACATTTTCTGCTCCCTTGAAGCGACCTTGTCGTAAAACTCAAGAGCTTCATCCGGATCATAGAGAAATTCCATGTCGATCTCGCTGTATTTATGACGTACTATCCCATACGCCGCCGCATCCGGATTTTCCAGCTCGAACTGACCGTATTCTCCGCCCATATCTGCCATGTGAAAATGACTGATAAGACGTCTGCAATTCATTGAAAATCCTCTGCTCAGCAAGTCGGCATCCGTGTAGGAAAATACCGCCGGCTCGCTGACCGGAGTTATCCGGACGCAGTTTGTTTCCCTGATATAGGGGTATGTTCCGCAGAATTTGTAGGACAGATTCACAACGCCGTCCCACATGGTTGACTTTCCGCTGAGATAAATATACCCCGTCTGACTGGAATTATCCTCGTGTGTAACGTAAGGAAGCGCATAGTAGCCGTCCATGAGCTGATTGAACGTTATATTTGATTTCAGCCCCGGCTCTATCTGATTCTGGCAGAGAAGCGAGGTAAATCCTCTTGAAACGAGCGAAACTATTCTGCTTCCGCCGGAATACGTCACTTTAAGAGTATCAATAAGTCCGTGGTGGACAAGCTTCTGACCAAGATAGAAGAAAATTTCTGCCGAATTTTCAAAATCCTCCGCATCGGCGTGAATCTGCGCATTAAGAAGCGTATACGGCAGATAGGTATTCTTTCTGAAACGAAAACCGATAAGCTTTTCCTCAGTGATGAGAGTTCCGTCCGTCTTTTTCACTGTAATGCTTGCTGTCATGAGGATTCCTCCTCCCCGACGGCTTCGGCGGTAACAAGTGTGATTACCGCATAGATGAAATCCTCGCCCTTATCCTCGGAATTGAACGACTGCACACGGCATCCGCTGAAAACAAGTCCCCTGTAAGTCACCGTACACGACTGACCGCTTCGGAGCATATCGGAAGCCGTCTTTACAAAATCAGCCGAACCTTCGCATATCCTTCCGGAAAAAGTGAGCTTCATCGCCTTAGGACAGGTATTTGTGATAGTTCCGCCGCCTGTAACGAGGGGTTCTTCGGCAAAGGTACGGACAGCCGCCGCCTTGAATCCCTCACACCACAGAGTCATATTTCCGATAACTACCGGAACAGCCTCACGTCTTGTTATAGTTGTAACTGAGTTCACACAACGCTCCTTTCTGCCTTGATAATGCCGCTGAGCGATACCTTGACAGTCATCACAAGGCGGCGTATATTGGAATCAAATTTCACGGTCATGCCGCTGAGTCTGCCGGACGCTCCGGCAACGGATGTACCGATATATCTGTCGTAATAGCTGTAAATATCGGTCATGGAGCAGCTTTCCGGAGCCGTTATTCTCAAAGCCGCCGCTGCTGTGTATGGTATGTAAGCCGTATCGAGCGTGTAGATAGGATTACTGCTTTCAAAGGCGCAGATATCCACGACAGTGAAGATATTTCCGGTTCTTTTTTCAATCGGAACGCAGTCAAATGCGCTGTAAACGTTGGGAGTTCCGGCTTTTTCAAGCTCCGCTTTTATGCTGTTGATTATAGTTTCAAGCATTTTATACCTCCTAAATTCCGGCAAAGGTGAACGTCTGCGGCTTGATGAGGTCGCTGCACAGTTCGAGATAATCACGCAGAAGCTTTTCCGAATACGCAAGAGCAGAATCCTTACCGTCACTGAGCATTTTTCCGGCATAGGTGATTTCTGTGCGGTCACGGGATGAGATTATCTGACGATAGCGATGATTTGCAGCCGCCGCACAAAGAAAATTCAGCCGGACATCGCTTTTGTCTGCATCCGGAAGAATCATTTTTTCAACCTCTGAAAGCGCAAGCTCTATCAGCGGAGCGTATTTTTCAGAATCCTCCTCGCCGGAGAACATCCTGAAAAGCGATTTTACTGATTCAATATTCATATTTCCTCCTATTTAAGGGAAAATTCCGCTGTTGTGTCGGATGCATCATTATCCGGTTCAAGCTGAATTTCCACACCCTTGCCGAAGCACTTTTTTTCAAGAAATTTTTTCAGTTCAATAAGCTGAGATGTGTTCATGCTTCTTGCGGCAACAGATGTTATATCCGCCGCTGAATGTCCGCCGTTGAAGAAGGCAAGCTTTCTGATGTCACGGCGAAGCTCCTCGTGAGCCTGTGCTATATCGCCCTCAACGGGAATGCTTTCAACGCTGTCGGCGGAAAATTTCTTTGTAACGCCGGCTCCTGTCTGCGCCGGAACTGCCACAAAGCTCCATTCATAAGCATCTGTGATATCGTCAATAATCCTGTGAGCAATTCTGCCGTTGTATTTCTTTCCGGAAACGTGCGCACAATTCGCATTGCCGCAGACGGAGCATATCCTCTTTGACGCTGAGCACGAAATGCTGACTTCCTTTTTGATACCGCCGTCGATTTCAGCGATAAGACTGCGGTTTTCGTCCGTTCTGACCATATAAGCTTCTGCCCTGACGCATTTGTAGATATCACCGTTCTTTGTGCGGCGCTCGCTGTCAGAAACTACCTCAGCCCCGAAGATACGGGCAGTCTGCTTCGAAGAACTCGGATCATGGTCGAAAATACCTGTTTTTCCGACAAAAAACTCTGCGATTTTTTCAAGCGCACCGTCAGAAAAACGCTCTCCATCCCTGTCGATATCGTTGTCGCAGAGAATCACTGAAAAGGCATAAACCTCGTCCTCACTGAAAGGTCTGCGTGTAAATTTGTTGATTTTTTCAAGCATTTCCTTATCCATAGCCATATCCTTTCGCAAAATAATGGATTCTCCCCCGCTTTAAAACGGGGGAGATTGTTTTTAGCCGATTGCAAGAACTTTTACGGCATCGGGAGTGATCTTGCGGAATCCGCAGGTGATAGATACACTGATCTGATCAAGCTGCTGACCGATAAGCTTGTCAGTTTCCATGACGAGGTCGGTGCTTGTGATGAATTCAAGTGCAAAGTTTCTGTCAAGACCGATTATCTTTCCAGCTGGAACAGCGGATGTCTTTACGACCTCTGAGCCAAACGGAAGAATAAGCTTTCCGTCCTTGTCGGAAGTGCAGTCAGAAAGCTGTTCCATAGCTGCGATAAGTGAAGCATTTGCCGGTGAAGCAAGAATCGTTGTCATATCGAAGCAGTCGAATCTGCCGTAAAGTGACGCAAGATCGCTGTAAGTAAGGCTGTCCGCTGTGATCTGCTCTGCGTTTTCGGCAAGAACCTCAACAGCCTTTGAAGCCACGCTGAGCGCAAGCTTTACGCCGATACTTCTGAGCATGATGCCGAAAACATCAAGTCTCTGCGGACGGATAGCCTCATAGGAAGCGTTGATAAGTCTGCCGTACTTCACAAGAGTTACAGCCGTGTCGCTCTCTCTGACAACTGCAGCCGGAAGCTGAGATGCCTGTGCAGTTGTAATATATTCAGCCGTATCATCAAGCTCACAGCCGAGATACTGTCCGGAATTGCTGATAGTTTTAACAGCGCATACGGAAGAAATGACCGTTTCATCGAAGCCCTTTCTGATGCAGCGTGTTACAAATTCAGGGAAAAGAACTGCTGTTTCGGTAGAAGTAAAGAACTTCTCCACGCAGTCGCAGTCAGGACCGCTCACCCTGATATTGAATCGCTTGAGCTGTCTTTCAAAGGCGTCAAGCTTTTCAAGCGGAGTTCCGCTGTATGCTGATGTAGGATCAAGCTCCTCGAGAGCGGCTGTAAATGATTTGCCGCTGAGATTGTAAAGTCCCTTTTCAAGTCTGATATCGTTATACATAATATACCTCCAAAAATCACTTATTTTCTTCTTTTTCGAGTCTCATTTCAATTTCAAGTGCCTGTGCATTTTTCAGACGTGTCTCTGCAAGAACAGATTCATCCTGAAGATTTATATTATCCCATTCCACACGGCAGACAGCTTCTGCGCCGACAGAGCAGAGATAAGCATTTCCGATTTCCGTGATTACCGGCGTAAGCAGACGTCTGTAATATTCAAGCTCGGATGTGAGGATATCCGCCTGCTGAGAGGACATCCTCTCTGTACTGCTCCATGTAAGACCAAGCAGAAACGGCGGTATAGAGAGCTTTGCGATGATCTGCTCCAGAAGCTGACGAACAGGGATATTCGTATCAAAAAGCTGATTTTCAGCCCCGATGACCTTTATATCCACATCACCGACTGCCACGAAATCCTTTACCTGACCGCAGCGTGAAGCGTTCATGCCGTCTGCCCATTCTCTCGCTATCTGCTGAGCACGTTCACGGGAATGTATCATATCGCCCGACTCACCGGACGGCTTATAGGTTATTGCATAGCGGACATTTCCGGCACGGTCAAAATTCTGACCGATGCACTCGTATATCCTGAGAAGTATATTGCTGAGCGCCGGAAGTCCTCTGAGAAGTGAACGGCCTCCGACAAGCGAAGCATAGAGAATTCTCTCCGGATTGGCTATTTTCCTTTCGCCTCCTCCGGAGCATCTGACCGTGTAGTTCCTTGAAAAAGGATCTGCACCGGAAGTCACCCTGAGCTTTGTAACATCGCCGTTCCATAAGCCGGCAATGCGGTTTTCCTTCGTATCTACGGCGATTTCTCCAACTGCGCTGCCGTATGTAAGCAGACTGTCAAGAAAATTATCGGCAAAAGTTCCGACAGATTTTCCCGTAAGCCCGACAGGAACGCTTTCCATGAAGCGGTCAAGCTGTTCCTGATAATTCTCATCCGAGCAGACAATGCGGAATCCACCCGTAAGGCGGATTATCTTCATGATAGCCGCATCCAGCACAGGGACGGCATATCTCAGCCTGTCGTAAAGCTCAGCCTCCAGCGGATCAATCATTGCCGGAACTGCATTTCCAGCCGGAATACAGCGGCTTGCACAGGCTATTTCCGGAGCTGTCTGCACGGATCTCTGTTTTGATCTGAAGAGTTTCATTTTTCCTCCTTCTGCGTGTGATAGGGAGTATAGTGCTCCCGCAACGGTACTTGCGACTTATCGTGATACAGATACAGCAAAGAAATCGTCGCCCTTTTCCGAAGCGAGCATATCTGCCACAAAGTATCGCATATCGTCCATAGCGTGGTCATTTTCTTTCACAGGAGCGTCCGTGCCGGATTTTTCACTCCAGCGGTAGAGCTGAAATTCTCTGAAAATATCCCTGCACGATTCGTGAAATTTAATCCTGTTCTGTTTAAGAGCGGCGCTGACCTGTCTTATTCCGGTGATAACATCGTTGTCAGCCTTAACAACTCTGAATTTTCCGTGTCTGCGGGTACACTCGATAAAGCTTGCGGCGGATGGATCAACGATTACCCGTGAGATTTTCTTCTCACCCGCAAGCTCCTCCAGAGCCGAATAATGTTCCTCGTCCGTGCGGGAAACTCCCTCTTTTTTCGAGGAATAGTAGTATTCCTTCAAGCGGTGCCAGACGCCGCCGCAGAGTCCCCACAGACCAAAGGATGACGGATTTACCGTGCCGTAATCACAGGAAATGACATAGCTTTCGCAGTCAATTTCGCCGCTGTAAACGTGTGCTTCACGGCTGAACATCGGATAGACCACCCCTTCTGAGGCAGTCCACTTACCCAGCACGAAGCGATCATAGAATGCGCCGGAATACAGCCTTTTATAGCGGTTTTTCATGCTTTCGGAGAGAGACGGATTATCATCCATAGTGAAATGGAGATACAACGCCTTTTTCTCATCCGCTTTTTTTATCCACTCGTTGTAGAACCAGTGTGCCGGATTATCCGGATTGCAGTTGAACCACATTTTCGAGCCGCTTACCGAGCATCTTGCAAGGGCCTGTTCCACGAAGGATCTCGGCATAAGAGCCGCCTCATCGAAGAAAACTCCGGAGAGCGTCATACCCTGAATCAGCGAAGCCGAGCCCTCATCCTTGCCTCCGAAAAGGTAGAAGCGGTTAGTTTTTCCGAGAAAAGTGATGTCGATGTAGTTCCTGCTGACCTTTTCAAGACAGGTACAGCCGTATTCCCTGAGAATCGGGATAAGCGGAACAACAACATTTCTTCTGAGAGAAGTGACCGTTTTGCCGCAGAGAGCGAATGAAGCTCCGTCAAAGACCGAGCAAGCCCAAAAAACAAAGCCCACGGACATAGAAAGCGTCTTGCCGCTTCTTACTGCGCCGTCGCAGATAAGAGCGTCGTAATCGCTGTATTTAGGATTTTTCCACCAGTTCATGGTGATTTTCTGTTTCCGTGAGAGCCTTTTAATCATCGGAACTGTCATCCTCCTCTGCGGATGCCGTCAAAGCCGCTATAAGACCAGCCGCCTTATTTCTGTCGGAACAGGAGTTTTCAAGTTCAGCGAGCTTTTCCAG
Organism: Ruminococcus sp.; assembly: GCA_017513795.1. Classification (GTDB taxonomy): domain Bacteria; phylum Bacillota; class Clostridia; order Oscillospirales; family Ruminococcaceae; genus Ruminococcus. Next base: position 13,918 of record JAFXEJ010000046.1, on the reverse strand, counting down.
AGCCTTGAGTCGGTCGAAAAGCCTGACTTCAACTCCTCCCCCCTTGACACGCTTTATCTCGGAAACGTTGAAAAGGTCAAGCCTTTCGATAACATCCGGCGGCGGAAGCTCATCGGCAAACACGAGATAGACAGCGTCCTTGCAGTTGCCGAAAGCGAGCCTTTTAAGACCGGCGGCAACATTTCCGCTGTCGCTGAGGATATCTCTCAGTCCGGCGATAGTGCGTCTGCATTCTGCGGATTTCAGACATTTCACGCCCTCAGCGAGAGCGTTTCCTTTTCCGAAGCCTGCCTTTTCTGCCGCTTCTTCGACATTTCCGAGCATGACGTAATAACAGCAGAAAGCGTTTCTGATTGCTTTAAGATCCTTTTTTTCCTGCAAATGAATGACCTCCTTTCGGATATGAGCGCAAGCACCGTTCATAAGACATCCGGAAAGAGGTTTCATTCAACTAAAAACCGTTGTACGGAGAAAAAATAAAAAAGACTTTGTAGATTTTCACATCTACAAAGTCTTTTAGAATCCCGATGTTGTATAAATTCAACAAAACAATCCCGTAAGAAATGCCGCTCCCGATGCCGCAAGAGCTACAACTATCAGCGGCAGATCAAGATACGCAAGCACGACAGCCACGACTGTTCCGGCAACGGAAGTAATCACACTTCCTGTGCTGTAGAAAATCGCCGGAATTGTCATCGCACTGAGAACCGCATACGGAATGTAATACAGAAAGCTCCGGAAGAACTTCGATTTTATTTTCTTTCTGAAAAAGGCAAAAGGAATCATTCTGATAAGATAGGTTACACCCGCCATAACGAAGATATAAATGGCAATACTCATTCATGCGCCTCCTCGTCGTCCTTGACAGGAAAGATAACAGCCGCCAGAGCCGAAGCCGCAACGGCACTGATGATAACGGCAAATCCGCCGCTTATCATGGTAAAAACATACCGCATGAGAATGCTTACTCCAGCCGCAAGAAGTACCGCAAACAGTACATTTCTCTGCTTTTTCGCCGGAGGAATTATAATTGCAAGGAACATTCCATACAGAACTATTCCCATAGCGCTGCTTACCGACGCCGGAAGAAGCTGTCCGGCACTTACGCCCATTGCCGTTCCGGAAACCCATCCTGTGAACGCCACAAGTATCATTCCGTACATATACGCCGGAGTGAGGGGCTCTTTCTGAGCAGAGCAGACTGCAAATATTTCGTCGGTTATGCCGTATGAAGCCGCAAATCTGTGCGGAGTAGTAAAGCTTTTGTCAAGCTTCTGCGAAAGTGATATCGCCATAAGAGAGTATCTTATATTAATAGTGAGCTGAACGAGTACCATTTCGATTAGCGCACCGCCGGCGGCAATAATGTCGATACCGGCAGCCTGTCCGGCAGAAGTAAGATTAGTCGCTGAAATTATCGAAGCCGCAAAAACGGAAAGTCCGCACTTTGCCGCCGCAATTCCGAATCCGAAAGATACCGAAAGATAGCCAAGTGCAATGGGAATGCCGTGAGACATTCCCCGAAAAAAGCGTGATCTCATATATTTTCTTAGTCCTTGAAGAAGTCGGTATAGCTATCCTCATACTCGCTGAGTGAAGTTCCGGAATATGTCACAACGATCATATATCCGTCCTTTTCAGTGATATGATATTCCTGATTCATCGAAATGCCGTAAGCTTCGACTTCTGCCTCCATGCTGTACACATCAAACTCAATTCCGCAGAGAGTATCCTTTTCTCCGTCAAGATCCCAGTCAATATTAACATCAGGGAGTGTATATTCTGTAGAGATCTTTGCGGCTTTCATGAAGTCCTCAGATGTGAAATTGCTGGGATACTTCGACAGATCCTCGACAATAATCATTACACTTTCGCCTTTGTAAGCATCTCTTGCAACGAGATCATATGTAGTAGAATTCAAAAGAGCGTCAGCTTCGAAATCACTTCCGCCGGCGTTAAGTCCTACGTCCATGGTAGCCTTTATTTCGTCATAGGAAAGAACTTCCCAGCCGTCAGGGATCTCAAAAGTCAGACCGATAAAATCGTTTGTATATACGCCGTCATTAACCTCGCCCCTTACAAATCCGCCGGACTTTTCGCTGTCGTCATCATCGTCGCTGTCGTCTTTTTTATCGGACTTTTTGCTGTCATCGTCATCGCTGTCGTCTTTTTTGTCGGACTTTTTGCTGTCGTCATCGTCATCGTCGTCGTCAATCTGCTCTGATTCAGAGGACTTAGCCTCCTTTTCGTCGGAATCGTTATTTTCTCCGCAAGCTGTAAAAGAGCACATTGCAAGCATTAAAGCCAGTAAAACAGATATTTTTTTCATATTAACCTCCGCTAAATTTATATTTCCTTAGGAATTATACCACATTGACAGAATTTAGTCAAGGCTGATACATACCAAGAATGTTTAAAATAAAAGTAGGCAATGTAGGGTGCGATGCCCACATCGCACCGCAGAAAAATTACATTCATTATGGGCGGATGTAGGCATCCGCCCCTACATAAACCTTTACAAGTACATTTGCCTACGAAATTTTCACACATACCGAAACAACAAATTCACCACGAATAATATACTGCCGGAACTTGTAGCCGTCAATCGCTGTCGTGAAGCCGTCCTCGGTGAGGATGAACTCCGCCTTTTCAAGTGGAAATGAAAGTCCTGTGCCTACCGCTTTTATGTAGGCTTCCTTGAGCGTCCACAGCCGGAAAAAAAGCGTATCTTTCAGTTCATCGGGAGCATTCTCCACGAGTTGTCTCTCATTTTCGGAGAAAGCTCTGCGCATTACAGCCGGACGCAGCGGACGGATTCTTTCGCAGTCGATGCCGCATTCCTTTCCGGAAACAATACAGGCAGAAATTCCGTCTGCATGGGAGATGTTGTAGTGGATTTCCGGATGCTCCGTAAGTGAGGGCTTGCCGAATTTTCCCTTTGTCACGGGAGAATCCTCGGTATAGTCAATGCCGAATGGTTTAAGGCATTCCCTGAGAAGCCTGTGAGCGTGGGAATGCTGATTTTTCTTGTCAATGTCAATCAGAGAAACTGCAATCATAATATCACCCGTTAAATTATAGCATAATCCGCCGGAAACATCAAGTAGGAGAGCCCACATGGTATGTGTAAAGTATTCGTGGGAAAACATATTTTTTTATTACTTATGTAGGGGCGGATGCCTACATCCGCCCGTTATGAATGTAATATGTCTGCGGTGCGATGTGGGCATCGCACCCTACATTGCCTATATATTTTTTACACATACGTCCACATGTGTTCGCCCGCAAAAATCATGTTTATTGACGCACTGAGAAAGTATATATTTTGTTAAAATATAAAAATATGTAAAGCACCCTTGACAAATAATGTAAAGCATGCTATACTATGTATTGTAAAGTTAACTTTACCTCTAAGGAGGCTGATAATTTGAAAAACAAAATACAGGAGCTGCGAAAAGCAAAAAAAGTTACGCAGCAGGAACTCGCCGACGCACTGAGCGTCACACGGCAGACAATAATCTCACTTGAAAACGGAAAATACAACGCATCGCTGACGCTCGCCCATAAAGCGGCGCAGTTCTTCGGAATAACAATTGAGGAACTGTTCATATTCGAGGGCGACGAGAACATCTGAGGAGGACAATCATGGAAAATTTCAGAAAAAAATTGCAGACAAACAACAAAATCAAGCTTATAGTTATACTTCTTTCGATTATATGTCTGGTGATATTGAATATAATGCCGGAGCTCAGAAATGATTCAACACAAGTATTCACAGGATTTTTCACCGGACTGACAGCTGTTCTGCTCATTAATTTTATCAGAAACAAAAGAGCGCTGAATGACGAAAAACTGCTCAAATCTATGTATATCCGCAACACAGACGAGCGCAACAATCAGATGATGAAGGAAGTTTCAAAGACAACTTTCACAATAATCATTGCCGGAATCTCAATTGCGACTATTGTTTCAAGCTATTTCAGCGAAATTGTCAGCTCAACGCTTTCATGCTGTATGGCATTTATTCTTATTGTGTATTTTTGTGTAACTGCATATTACAACAAAAAAATGTAGGTATCAGCGGTGCCCCCGGACCACGCTCCCATGTGCGCTGTTTTAATTCGTAATGCGTAATGCGTAATTCATAATTGTGGTGTCCCTGACGGGACGAATTGAAAAATATATGTAACGATAATCTGTAGGGGCGCACCCATGTGTGCGTCCTTGATGATTCACCGGATACCTATATGTAATGCGGACGACCAACAAACATCCATTCAAAAAAATCTCCCCGATAAGTTAATATCGGGGAGATTCTTTATAATCGTTCGAACATTAAAGACTTAAATTAGTCCTGACCATAGAGTGCTGTGAGCTTAGTAAGATAATCATATCTGTCCTTAGCGTTTTCAACAGCAGCATCAAACAGAGCTTCTGCTCTCTCAGGGTTCTGACGAGCAAGTGAGTTGTAACGAACCTCACCCATGAGGAAGTTCTTGAACTCATCTGTGTTAGGAGCCTTGGAGTCGAGTGAGAACGGATTCTTACCCTCTTCCTTGAGTGCAGGATTGTATCTGTAGAGGTGCCAGTAACCAGCCTCAACAGCCTTCTTTTCTTCAGCCTGAGCAGTAGCCATACCTGTCTTGATACCGTGGTTGATACAAGGAGCGTATGCGATAACGATGGAAGGTCCGTCGTAAGCCTCAGCCTCAGCGAATGCCTTGATACACTGATTCATGTTAGCGCCCATAGCAACGTGAGCAACGTAAACGTAGCCGTAGCTCATTGCGATACCAGCGAGATCCTTCTTCTTAACAACCTTACCAGCAGCAGCGAACTGTGCGATAGCACCAGTAGGAGTTGACTTAGAAGCCTGTCCGCCTGTATTTGAGTAAACCTCAGTATCGAATACGAGGATATTTACGTTCTTACCGGAAGCGATAACGTGATCGAGACCGCCGAAACCGATATCGTAAGCCCAGCCGTCACCACCGAAGATCCACTGTGACTTCTTGCTGAGGTAATCCTTTTCAGCGAGGATAGCCTTAGCGTCGTCGCAGCCGCAAGCTTCGAGAGCAGCAACGAGGTTATCTGTAGCAACAGAGTTAGCAGCGCCGTCGTTGTAAGTAGCGAGGTACTCATCAATAGCAGCCTTAACTTCAGCCTTTTCAGCCTTATCCTTAAGAGCGAGAACCTTGTCTGTTACTCTCTTACGGAGTGTTTCCTGAGCGAGGTACATACCGTAACCGAACTCAGCGTTATCCTCGAAGAGTGAGTTAGACCAAGCAGGACCTCTGCCCTTCTTGTTAACTGTGTAAGGAGTTGTAGGTGCAGAACCGCCCCAGATTGAAGAACAACCTGTAGCGTTAGCGATCATCATTCTGTCGCCGAAGAGCTGTGTAACGAGCTTAGCGTAAGGTGTTTCACCACAGCCAGCACAAGCGCCTGAGAATTCGAGGAGGGGCTGTCTGAACTGTGAGCCCTTAACTGTATCAGCCTTGAACTTAGCAGCAACTTCTGCCTTTTCGTCGATAGTTACGCCGTAGTTGAATACTTCCTGCTGATCCATCTGAGAAGCGATAGGCTCCATAACGAGTGCCTTTTCCTTAGAAGGACAGATGTTAGCGCAGACGCCGCATCCTGTACAGTCAAGAGTAGAAACTGTCATTGTGAACTTGAGGCCAGCCATAGCGGGCTTGAAGTCAACGATCTTAGCAGCAGCGGGAGCAGCAGCAGCCTCAGCCTCTGTAAGAGCAACAGGTCTGATTACAGCGTGAGGACATACATAAGCACACTGGTTACACTGGATACAGTTTTCATCGATCCAGTTAGGAACCTTAACAGCGATACCACGCTTTTCGAATGCAGCAGAACCCTGCGGGAATGTACCGTCAGCCATGTCTACGAAAGTAGAAACAGGGAGAGTGTCACCCTTCTGAGCGTTGCAGGGGATCTGAATGTTGTTTACATAATCCTGAAGAACCTTGTCGTCGCAAGTAACAGCAGCCATACCCATCTGAGTATCAGCAGCGTCAGCCCATGCAGCGGGAACGTCGATCTTAACGATGTTCTGGTGACCAGCGTCGATAGCGTTCCAGTTCTTTTCAACGATGTCCTGACCCTTCTTGCCGTAAGAAGCTTCAGCAGCAGCCTTCATGTAGCCAACTGCTTCTTCAAAGTCGATGATGTTAGCAAGCTTGAAGAATGCAGACTGGAGAATTGTGTTGATTCTTGTACCCATGCCTGTTTCTTCACCGAGCTTAACGCCGTTGATTGTGTAGAAGTTGATGTTGTTCTGAGCGATGTATCTCTTAACCTGTCCGGGGAGGTTAGCATCGAGTTCCTCAGGAGTCCAGATTGTGTTGAGGAGGAATGTACCGCCGGGCTTGATGTCAGAAACCATATCGTACTTGTCGATGTAGCTCTGGTTGTGGCAAGCTACGAAGTCAGCCTTGTTGATAAGGTATGTTGACTTGATAGGAGTCTTACCGAAACGGAGGTGAGAGATAGTTACACCGCCTGACTTCTTTGAGTCATATGCAAAGTAAGCCTGAGCGTAGAGGTCTGTGTGGTCGCCGATGATCTTGATAGAGTTCTTGTTAGCGCCAACAGTACCGTCTGAACCGAGACCCCAGAACTTACAAGCTGTTGTACCTGCAGGAGCTGAGTCAGGGTTAGCTTCGAGAGGAAGTGAAAGATTTGTAACGTCATCCTCGATACCGATTGTAAATCTCTTCTTGGAATCGTTCTTGAATACAGCAACGATCTGAGCGGGAACTGTATCCTTTGAACCGAGACCGTATCTGCCTGTAAATACAGGGATATCGTTGAACTTAGTATCCTTGAGAGCAGCAACTACGTCGAGGTAGAGAGGCTCGCCAAGTGAACCAGGCTCCTTAGTTCTGTCGAGAACAGAGATTCTCTTTACGCTGTCAGGAATAGCTTCAACGAGCTTTTCAGCAACGAAAGGTCTGTAGAGACGAACCTTAACGAGACCGTACTTACCGCCGGCAGCGTTGAGGTAGTCGATAGTTTCTTCGATAGTGTCGTTAACTGAACCCATAGCAACGATAACGTGCTCAGCGTCAGCAGCACCGTAGTAGTTGAAGAGCTTGTAGTCAGTACCGATAAGCTCGTTAACCTTGTTCATGTAGTCTTCAACGATAGCAGGGAGAGCATCATAGTACTTGTTGCAAGCCTCACGAGCCTGGAAGAAGATATCAGGGTTCTGAGCTGTACCACGGAGAACAGGTCTCTCAGGGTGGAGAGCCTTGTCACGGAATGTCTGAGCAGCATCCTTGTCGAGGAGAGAGAGAAGTGTCTCGTCATCCCATGTCTCGATCTTCTGGATTTCGTGTGATGTACGGAAACCGTCGAAGAAGTGGAGGAAAGGAACTCTGCCCTTGATTGTTGAAAGATGAGCTACTGCACCGAGATCCATAACTTCCTGAGGGTTGGATGAACAGAGCATAGCATAACCTGTCTGACGGCAAGCATAAACGTCAGAGTGGTCACCGAAGATATTGAGAGCGTGAGAAGATACGCATCTTGCTGAAACGTGGATTACGTTAGGGAGAAGCTCACCAGCGATCTTGTACATATTGGGGATCATAAGGAGAAGTCCCTGTGAAGCTGTATATGTAGTTGTAAGAGCGCCTGCAGAGAGAGAACCGTGAACTGTACCAGCAGCACCAGCCTCAGACTGCATTTCTGCAACTGTTACGGGCTGACCGAAAAGGTTCTTCTTGTCCTTAGCAGACCAGCTGTCTGTTACCTCAGCCATAACTGAGGAAGGTGTGATGGGGTAAATAGCAGCAACGTCAGTAAAGGGATATGATACCCAAGCAGCTGCATTGTTACCATCCATGGTTTTCATTTTTCTTTTGATTGCCATAGGAATGACCTCCTGAAAAAAGTTTTTGTGAGGTTACATAAGGCAGCACGGAACAAAGTCGGTTGTTGCCTGTATGTAACGGCTTCTTACATTATAACACAAAATAGCGGACTTGTAAACACTTTTTTTATTTTTTCTCAGTGCTTTTTTATGTGTTGTTGTTCTTATGTCACAGCGGATGTTCACATCCGCCGTTATATCAGTACCGACAGAGGCGAACCCATGTGTTCGCCGTTCTGACATATATCATTAACAATAACAATATCACTGTCAGTATCAGTATTATTTTCAGTATCAGTTGCATTATCATTATCAGCTTTATTTGCTTTTCAAAACAACCATTTGCTTTTTTTGCTTTTGGAAATAACCTTTTGCTTAATTTGCCGGAATCAACGTTTTTTCGTTTAATGGCACTTGTAAACATCACGTTTTTATTTTGCGGATAACTAAATAGTAGGGTCGAACTATGTGTTCGCCCTTTCAGACTGTAGAAAAAGCCATATATTAATGGGACGTCGTAGACGCCGTCCCCTACACATTACCGCCGGAATTTTTAATTCATCCCGTCAGGGATACAGCAATTACGCATTACGAATTATGCATTACCAATTAAAAAGGACTGACCAGACGGTCAGTCCTTAATTTTATATATTAGCCAAGAACAATTTCAACCTCGTGAGTACCGTTTTCAAAAGCGGGAACAACATTTCCCTCAACAGCCTGACCGTCAACAGTCATAGCCTTAACGCCCTTGCAAACGTGGTCGGGGTTCTTAACAGTGATGTTATATGTAGCACCACGGAACTGTCTTGTAGCTGTGAAACCGTCCCACTCGTGAGGAATGGAAGGATCAACCTTAAGACCGTCGAAATCAGCAGCAATACCGAGGATATACTGTGAAATAGCAACCATGTTCCAAGCAGCAGTACCAGTCAGCCATGAGTTCTTACCCTCACCGAAACGCCTTGCATCCTTACCAGCGATCATCTGACCGTAAACGTAAGGCTCTGTCTTGTGAAGCTCAGAGATTTCCTCGTTGAATGCGGGAGCGATCTTGCTGTAGTACTCGAATGCCTTGTCACCTCTGCCGGCATAAGCCTCAGCACAGATGATCCAAGCGTTGTTGTGAGTAAAGATACCAGCGTTCTCCTTGTATCCTCCGGGATATGTAGAGATTTCGCCGTACTGGATGTAGTACTTGCTGAATGCAGGGTTATTAAGAACAAGACCGTACTGAGTATTGAGGTACTTGTCGATAGATTCAAGAGTCTTGATATCTGCGCCCTCATCCTTACCGATCTCAGACATAACAGCGAAGCCCTGAGGTTCAATGAAGATCTTACCTTCCTCGCACTCCTTGGAGCCCATCTTAGCGCCTGTAGCGTCGTAAGCACGGAGGAACCAGTCGCCGTCGAAAGCGTGTTCCATAACGTTCTTCTTCATCTTGTCGATCTCAGCCTGAGCAGCGTCAGCCTCGTCGTTCTTGCCGAGGTGTCTGAGAATAGCAACGTAGTTAGGACCTGCATATGTAAAGAGAGTAGCAACCATTACAGACTCAGCAACCTTGGAGTAGCCGCCCTCAGCAGCAAACTTGGGGTTAGTGTATGTCTGGAAGCTCTCACCGGGAGTATCAGAGTAGCATGAAAGGTTGATACAGTCGTTCCAGTCAGCTCTCATAGCGAGAGGGAGATTGTGAGGACCGAGGTTATTAACGATCTTGTAGAATGAAACCTTGAGGTGATCGAGCATAGGCTGAGCGATGCTCATATCGTTGTCATAAGGAACCATTTCATCGAGGATAGACCAGTCGCCTGTTTCCTTGATATAAGCGGAAACAGAGAGGATCATCCACAGCGGATCATCAGAGAAGTCGCCGCCGATATCGGAGTTACCCTTCTTTGTGAGGGGCTGATACTGGTGGTAGCATCCGCCGTCAGGGAGCTGAGTTGAAGCGATATCAATGATACGTTCTCTTGCTCTGTCGGGAATCTGGTGAACGAAACCGAGGATATCCTGATTGGAGTCACGGAAGCCCATACCTCTGCCGATACCGCTCTCGAAGTAAGAAGCAGAACGTGAAAGGTTGAAAGTAACCATACACTGATACTGATTCCAGATATTAACCATACGGTCAACCTTGTCATCAGGAGTATTTACGCTGAGAATGCCGAGGAGCTTGTCCCATGTTGCTCTGAGTTCAGCAAGACCTTCAGCAACCTTTTCAGGAGTATTGTACTTCTCGATCATAGCGAGAGCCTTTTCCTTGTTGATAGTAACGCCGTCAGCCTCGAACTTCTTGTCAACGGGCATTTCAACGTAACCGAGGATAAAGATAAGGTTCTTTGTCTCACCGGGAGCGAGAGTGATCTTCTTATAGTGAGAAGCAACAGGTGACCAGCCGTCAGCAACGGAATTGCCGGGCTTGTCAGCAACAACAGCCTGAGGATCGCCGAAGCCGTTGTAGAGACCGATAAATGTATCTCTGTCAGTATCGAAGCCGTCGATGCTGTCGTTAAGAGAGTAGAATGCGAAGTGGTCACGTCTGTCTCTGTATTCTGTCTTGTGGTAGATTGTTGAATCTACGATTTCAACACGGCCTGTGGAGAAGTTTCTCTGGAAGTTTGTGCAGTCATCCTGAGCATCCCATAAGCACCACTCAGCGAAGGAGAAGAGTGAGAATGTTTTAGCCTCAGAGCCTTCGTTTGTAAGAACTACCTGCTGAACTTCGCCGTCATAGTTCTGGGGAACGAAGAAAGTAACCTCAGCTTTAAGGTCATTTTTCTTACCTGTGATAACGGTGTAGCCCATACCGTGGCGGCACTCGTAGGAGTCAAGCTCTGTCTTTACAGGTGACCAGCCGGGGTTCCAGATAGTACCGTTATCATTGATGTAGAAGTAACGGCCGCCCATGTCGATCGGCACGTTGTTGTAGCGGTAACGTGTGATTCTTCTGAGACGAGCGTCCTTGTAGAAGGAATAGCCGCCTGCGGTATTAGAGATCAGTGAGAAGAAGCCCTGAGTACCGAGGTAGTTGATCCATGGATAGGGCGTTCTGGGGGAATTTATAACATATTCCCTGTTAGCGTCGTCAAAAAATCCGAACTTCATAGTGATATTTCTCCTTTGTTTTAAACTGTGAATGCTATTTCGGGAGTCAGGCACATCAGACTCCGCAAACTGCATAACGTACAATTTTCAGTTGATCCCGTGACATAAAGCACAGTGATTCAATACCATTATACCATATTTGTCATTATATTACAAGTGATTCAGGCAAATTACAATGTAGTTATTTTGTAAGCAATTTTGTGCATTTTAGACAAACGCTATTACTTTGAGAAGAAACGCTGTGATGCTTTGAAAGTCTCACCGGGCTTTACTTCACGGTATCCGCTGATTTCAGCCGGAGTGCTGAGATTAGGAGCGTCGATCATAGCTGTCATCGGCTCAGGGCAGAAGTAGTGGTTGAAGCCTCTGTCATTCCACATGATCCAGAAGCCGTATTCCTCAGAAACCTCGTAGCAGAGCTTCTTTCCGCTTGCGATATCCTCAGCGATAACGCCGTGGAACTTTTCTCCGTCAAGTTCAAGATCCTCAGCGAAATACATATCATTGTCAACCACCTGAAGAACAGGGCACTTTGTACCGTTCTTGTATTCGAGATCCCAGTCAGTGAGTTCGAGATATTTTTCTGTCGGGAGGCAGCGGCTGTTCAGCTCGCACTTCTTTCCAACCGGCACCTGAAGACGGATATCCTCCTCTTTGCCGCCGTCCACGAAGGGAGCATTGATAGCAGTGTGAGAAGCAAGAGACATCGGAAGAACCTTTGTGTCGTTGTTTGTGAAGCTGATTTTCTGTTCCATTCCCTTGTCGGAGAGTGTGAAAATATACTCAGCAGTAAACTTCACAGGGAGACTTGTGAAGAACTCATCCTTTTCGTCGTAGACATAACGAGTCTTTACCCATGCAGAATTCTCATCCGCACCTGTTTCAACAACCTCATGGATTCTCTTGTGGATAAATCCGTGAATGTGGTTGTTGTAGGGAGCCTTTTCGTTCACAGGAAGCTGATATACAGCATCGGAAGTTTTCAGAACACCGTCAGCGAAACGGTTGGGAAGATAGAGCGTCGGAAGACCCCATACTTCTGCGGACTGTCTGATAGTATCAGCCGGATTTTCCGGATTAAAGCGGAAGAATTCGATTCCCTCCTTGTCATTGTGAAGTCTGATAACGTTTGAACCTATCTCATAAGCCACAAGAGCAGTATATCCGCCAGCCTGAAGCTTAACGCATGAGGTTCCGTTGAAATCAACGATCTGTGCTGAATTAGTCATAATTATACATCCTTTCTGTTATATGTTATCTGTCGGTCATATCAAGATACTCACGCATAGGCGAAACAGCCTTATACGCAGGTCTTATGATTTTGTTTGAGTTAATAAGCTCCTCTATTCTGTGTGCCGACCATCCGGCAATTCTCGAAACAGCGAAAAGCGGAGTAAACAGTTCGTCAGGAATACCAAGCATTCTGTAAACAAAGCCGCTGTAGAAATCCACATTTGCGCATACGCCCTTGTAGATTCTGCGTTCCTCTGCGATAACCTCCGGAGCGAGTTTTTCCACGAGAGAATAGAGCTTGAATTCGTCTTCTCTGCCCTTTTCGCACGAAAGCTTTTCCACGAATCCCTTGAACACCTTAGCTCTGGGATCAGATTCAGAATATACAGCGTGTCCCATGCCGTAAATCAGACCGGAGCGGTCAAAAGCCTCCTTATTGAGAAGCTTGCGGAGATAGGATTTAACTTCGTTTTCGTCAGTCCAGTCGCCGACATTTTCCTTCATATCATCGAACATCGCAGCAACCTTGATATTTGCGCCGCCGTGCTTAGGTCCCTTGAGAGAGCCAAGAGCCGCCGCAATTGACGAATAGGTATCTGTTCCGGAGGAAGAAACAACATGAACGGTAAATGTGGAGTTGTTTCCGCCGCCGTGTTCAGCGTGAAGTACAAGCGCAAGGTCAAGAATTCTTGCTTCAAGCTCGGTATAATTCTTGTGCGGACGGAGCATATACAGCAGATTTTCCGCAATAGAAAGCTCCGGATCGGGATCATGAATGAAAAGACTTCCGCCCTCACTGGTATATTTATAAGCCTGATAGCCGTATACTGCAAGTACAGGGAACAGCGTTATAAGCTCAATGCACTGTCTGAGAACGTTGGGGATAGATATATCATTTGCCTTGTCGTCGTAGGAATACAGCGCAAGAACACACTTTGCAAGAGTATTCATCATATTGTCGCTCGGTGATTTCATGATGACATCCCTGATAAATGAAACAGGAAGTGAGCGGAAATCCGCAAGAGTTTTCTTGAAGCTGCCGAGTTCATCTGCGGATGGCATATTGCCGAAAAGAAGAAGATAGATAGTTTCCTCAAAGCCAAAGCGCTTTTCTCTCACGAAGCCTTCAACGATATCTTCAACGTCGATTCCACGGTAATAGAGCTTTCCCTTGCCGTGATTCGGCATTCCCTCGCCGGTATCAAGAACTTTTATGGTGCTTATATTTGTAAGTCCGGCTACAACGCCGCTGCCGTTGACATCACGCAGACCTCTTTTTACATCGTACTGTGTATACAGTGACGGCTCGATTTTATAGCCTTCTATCGAATTATCAGCGAGTTTTTTTATTTCGGGTGTGATTTCTGAGAACTTGTATTTCATATCATCTTCCTTTCTTTTTGAACAATTATCTTATGATAGATATTAAAATTATAATACATTCTGCCAAATTTGTCAAGGGCAGCGTGACGCTGCACCCTGTTCACGTTCCCATGTGCGTTCCGCACATTCCTCTGTACGTTGCTGAACTCGCCATTCGCTCGTGGAAACAAATTTTATGCCGGACATTTTTAACTGCGTGACGCTGCACCGGCACCAGCGGTGCCCCCGAATCACGTTCCATTGTAGGGTGCGATGCCCACATCGCACCGCAGAAAAATTACATTCATTATGGGCGGATGT
>JAFXEJ010000045.1 GCA_017513795.1 Ruminococcus sp. | reverse complement strand
CGTCGAGGACGCCGTCCCCTACAGATGGCTATTTTACGTATTATGAATGTAGGGGCGAACTGTGTTCGCCCGCAAACAACAATGTTTATCGACAATCTCAGCGTCGTTCAGATAAGAACGACGCTTTCATTTTTATTCTATTTTTTTTGCAAGGAACTGAGCAGCTGCGTTTATCAGACTTTTCTGCAAGTCGGTAATTTCTCTGCATTTTTCTGTACTGAGGAACACAACAGCGCCGGATACATCGCCGGCAGTTATGATAGGAACAGCCGCAATAGCTGTATGCTTTGAGCCTTCAGCGGGAAAGAAATTATTGCTGTCGCCATTGGGGCAGAAATACTGTCCACGGCTTTCCATGAGTTCTTCCAGCTGACCGGTAACACGTCTTTCAAGAAGCTCTTTTTTGGGAACACCGGAGCTTGCTACTGCATGGTCCTTGTCAAATATCACAACAGGACATCCGGCGATTTTGTTCATGATATCTGCCACATAGCAAGCGTTTTCGCTCATTTCGTTTATAGCAGAATATTTTTTGAAGATTACCTCGCCGTCGTTGTTTGTGTATATTTCAAGTGGGTCGCCTTCCCTGATAACATTGACACTAAGAATATCGCCCTTTTTCCTCGAAATATGGGCGAATGGTGTGAGGCTTTCTGTTTTCTTAGTGCCTGAATTAAAATTTGCGGCTGACCTTTCAGCACTGCACTCCGGCAGTGTTCCTGTTCTAAGCAAATTATCTATATCCGAACGCAGTTTAATGTCGATGCGCTCCTCATAAACGGTTATACGCTGAATAATAAAATCAACATCCGCCTTTGTGAGCGTTTTCTTATTCAGTATATCATCAAAGACGTTCATAACTGTTTTAGACGTTCTGTTTACTTTTACAATCATATTGTGCTTATCAGCCGCAAGCTGCATCTGATTGCGAAGCCCTTCAAGCCGAAGGGTGAGTTCATCTATCTGCTCTGAGTATATCTCTTCCAGTATTTCTTCACGCTCAGGGTGCTTGGCAATATCCTTGACATGCTGACGTGCCAGCATCTTTATCTCTGAACGGGTATCTTCCATTTGCTGTTCCAAAACCTCGACTACCGACTTGCTTGATGATGTTTCAGTACGTTCACGGTTTATAGATTCCTGCAATTTTTCAAGCATTATTTCGGAGTTATCCTTAACTTGCCTGATGAATGAGCGGAGCAGTTCGTCAAGCATATCCACTCTTGTATGGTGAGAGCTGCAAGCTTTACTGCCACGTTTGTGATATGTTCCACATCGATAGGCTTGCGGAATATCCCCACGGCTCATAGAAAACATCGGACTGCCGCAGTCTCCGCAGAACAAGTAACCTGAATAGATGTTGTCGTACTTCTTAACACCACGGTAGTTGTTATTTGTGCGGTGCTTTATCTGTTCTTGAACGCTTGCAAAAAGCTTGTAGTCCACAATAGGAGTATGGTTATCCTCAAACACAAGATGGTCTGTTTCTTCAAGCTTCATATCGGAGCCGTTAATCTTCTTACGGCGATATTTACCCTGTCTGAGGGTACCAATGTAAAAATCGTTACGGAGTATCTCACTGACAGTAACTATGCTCCATTCCTGTTTTACACGGAGTTTGCTTTCCTCGCCGTTAGCTTCACGACGTTCCTTTTCAGCCATGCGAGGCGTAGGTATATGCTTATCAGTAAGATGATTTGCAATACGCTTATATCCCCAACCCTCGCTGTAAAGCCTGAATATCTCACGCACCACCTCCGCTGCAGGCTCATCAACCTCAAACTGCATAAGCTTACTGTTAGTCATTACATAACCATACGGAACAGCACATATCCAACGCCCTTCTTCCTGACGGCGTTTAACAACGGAACGAACCTTTTTCGATGTATCCGTAACGGGCATTTCATTTATCAGAAAGCGAAACTGGATAGCTGTCCAGTCATCAAATGTTGGATAGTCTATACTATCTCCGATAGAGATTATTCTCATACCTGCGTCACGAAGATCTTCCAGTTCTACCAAGCCCTTGCTGTTGCGGCGGCTGAAACGTGAAAAATCCTTGATAATCAGAATATCATATTCATGCAGAAGCATTTTTTTTCGCAGCTTCTGGTAACCCTCACGCTGCTCAAAGGTATAGCCGCTTCGGTCACGGTCTTCGTAGAAGTCCAGCTCCGCCGTTGGAAAAGTCTTGGTAATGTAGTCCGCAATAATAGCTTTCTGGTTTTCAATAGAAGTATTATCACGATCCATTTCCTCATCAACGGAGATACGGCAATATCCGGCTATTTTCCGCTTATCGTCCATAGCGTTTCCTTTCTGTCAATGTTGTTATAGAGGATATTGTTTTTATATCATCATTGTATCATGGATATTATATCTTGTCAAGTAGAAAAAAGAGGTGTGCTTCAAGCACACCCGAGATTCTTTAGTAACAGTCCCTCTGTATTGGTGAATAAATCTTCGCTGCCCGACAAGAAATATACCACCTTGCATTTTTTTACCGTAGTTTCAGAAAGGAGCTGCTTTGTAAGTTCATTGAGGTCATATTCCTGCTGTTCATCGTTTGTCAGCCAGACTTCGATGTAGCCCTTGTCTTGTTTGTTGAATATCTTCATTTTTACAGCCCCTCCTTACTTTTGAATTATACCCTGTAGTGGTAAAAATATGCAATTTAGTAAATGAAATTCATTATTATTGTTAATATCAGGCTGAACAGATGTGGGTTATGGATATGATAAATTTTATCCTTATTGAAGTACTCGGAGCTATCGCTGAGAATGAGCGTAACAAAATACGAACCCGTCAGCGTGAGGGAATCGAAGCTGCCAAAAAGAAAAACGTCCGCTTCGGGCGACCATCAAAACCTCTACCGGAGAATTGGCAGCAAATGATGGCTGAAGTCCGTTGCGGAAAGAAAAAGCCTGTAGAAGCTATGCGAGAGCTTGGCATATCTCGGTCACATTACTACAGGCTCTATTCAAAAAAGTAATCTTCGGAGATACCGATATGGAGTTTCCTGATACATATGCAGCGGTGGAATATACAAAGCAACAGTGTGCGGAGGATGGAACGCCTTTTTACACAGCTCGATCTCATTTTGATCCACATGATTCATTCAATCGTAGTGGAAAAGCCAAAGTTTTCAAAGTTGTTCAAGCAGGTTTTCAGAAAATCGGCATATTGCGCAGCTTGTCAGGTTTGTGAAACAAACTGTAGGAATGGGTGCATAAAGTTTACTGATGGAAAACTGAGCATTACAGATTGCATTCATTGTTATCAGTGCCATAAGGGGAAATATATGGTGAATATGTAGGCGGCAACGCATAGCAATACCGCACAAAGCCACGTCTTATGACTTTGTGCGGTATTGTCTTGTCAGGATTTACAAATCAAATTTTTTTCTTTCTGCGCCTTATAATAAATACCGCCGCTGAAAGAAGTACTATCGCACCGCCTGTCACAGTGTATACACGGGTTCCGGAGCCGCCTGTTTCGGGCAGGATAACAATTACTTCAAGGCTGTTTATAACAGTTATTATTCCCTCACCGGTACCATTGCCGATAGTTTCGGGATTAATGCAATTTGTCGTATTGTTATCAGCGTCCGGGAACGTATATCCTACATTATAGCTTGCAGCGCTTTCTGTGTCCTCGACAACCCAGTAATAGTACATGTTGCCGTTTTCATCGTATACCGGCAGAGTATCCGTGTAAATCCACGAACCAGCAGTATTGATCGTAAGTGTTTTTACAAAAAATTGATCAATATTGACGCTGTCATCCAGCTCATTATATACCACAGGAATCTGTTCGTCTGAAATAACCTGTGCAATTGAAATATCGTTTTTGTCAGATTCAATATTTTCCAGAATCTGATTCAATGTTCCGGCACGGAAAATTCCGAGAGAACGTGTTGCTGAATTTACAGTATCAGCGTCATCAAGTGATGTCTGAGCTACAGGAGCATTCATTTTCATACCGTCCCATTCTCTGTTTGCATCAGCAAGAGTGATTGAACGATAAAGATGTACTTTTATCTCATTAACAGAGGTGTTTTCCTCTGCCCACTCTTTTTTGACCTGTAACTTCAATTGCGGCACGTTCTTAAAAGTATAAGTTCTGGCTTTTTCTGTTTCACTTATATCGCTTTCATCGTAGAACGAACCATATTTTCCGGCGCCGTCTGATATGAAACCATTTTCTGCATTTTCGTTTATCAGTTTGTGATTACCGTCTGCTTCTCGTACATAATAATATACTTTCTTATAATTTCCGTCAGTATCTTTTTCGTATGCAGGAAGATTTTTAACAACAGGTTCATCACTGGTAGTACGTTCACTGATTTTTTGCAGTACTTCTGAATTTACTATATAGTTATCGCCGTTTTTGACGGGGTTGCCTTGCGTATAACCCTTATAGATTTCAAATTTTGCTGTTCTTGCCGGAGTAACCTTTACACCATTCGTTTCAGCTGAATACCATTCCTTGCTGACATTGATATCAAGATTCATGTCAGGAGTATTCTTAGCAGTTACATTAAGGATACATGGCTCATTTTCGTTTGATTGGAGATTGAGATAGTAATTTTCATCCTGTAATTTTACAAATCCGTTATCATCACCATTTAAAAGCTGATAAGTGTCACTTGTTTTTTCTCTGATGTAGTAGTAATTATATGGATAGAATACAGCGGATTTGAGTTTTGGGTTACCAGCTTCTGCTCGGATAGATTTATCATCACCTGGATTCATATTTATAGAAATAGTTAAATCTTTACCGTTTTGATAATTCTTATGAGCTGATAATACACTTATTATGTCTAATTCATCAGTTGAATTCTTTTGATTTCGCCAGCGTACTTCATCAGTAGTGCTAATCTCTGTAAATGTCAATTTTAAAACTCCGCCATAACCCAATGGTGGTTTTACATAAAGTCGCTTATTTTCTCCTCCGTTAAAAGTATAGTATAGGTTATCGTTATTTTTCATTCCACTATTTTTGAAAACACCATCAGAGCCAGTCGTGGTATTTCCATTGAAGAATTCTTCCTGACCAAAAATATGAAATTGATTGCTGACTACCTTTGAAGTTCCGTTGCCGTCATTAATATCACCGCTGAAAATCTCAAACTGTCCGTTTTTATTTAATTTAGCATCAGCGATATGTGTAAGAGTTTGTGTCTTATTTACTATATTATTATTATTGTCATAATAATTATAGCTGATTTCATATTTACTATTATTATACGTAGGAGTACCCAAATGATTTGACACATAAATCTCAAATTCAGCATTTGGTTCACTGCCTTCAGCAAACTTCATTTCTTCGCCCATATTTTCATCAGTATACCACTTTTTATCAAGCTTGATACCGACCTTTATCTTATTCTGAATGAAAAACTTTCTTGCGTCACCGTCCTCATAGTCAATGTAGTAGTTTCCGTTGGTGCTTCGTACAAAGCCTTCGCTGTTGCCGTTTTTCAAGGTGTAATCGTCTGAGTTCATACCTTCCACACTGACTTCCTGAATATAGTAATAGTACTTTTGGTCATTGTCGTCTCTTAGTTTGAGTTCAGGATAACCATCAGTAGTTTTCATTAAAAAGTGACCATCACTATCGGTTGTTAATGTATGGATAGGATCACCAAGCAATGCAGCTGTAGGGTTATTCAGCATTTCAGTTGAACGATAAACATTAAAAAGAACCGTTTTTTTATCCATGTTTATCGTTGTTTTGCCCTGATCGTCATACCACTCTTTCTGTACTTCAATAACCATATCCTTTGTGAAGTTCTGGATGTGAAGAACGCCATTTGAGTCTCTTGACGGTGGGAATGACATATAGTAGTATTCTTGTGATGTATCTCTGTCACCCTTATTTGTGTCTAACACATTATCATCGTCTTCGTCATAGAAGCTTGCGGTTTCTATTACTCGATACTGACCGTATGGAAGTTCTTTCCAGTTCATGTAATAACCATCTTTAAAATGTGAAGGTTTATTTCCCTTGTCATTGGAAAGAATAACATTATTCCACTCATTGTAATCAAGTGTTAATACAAGACGGTTTTCTTTTGCTAAATTAATTGTGGTGTCATCTTTAGTACCCTGAATGTTTTCTAATACGGTTTTATCAACGTATTTTCCATCGGGGGTTGTCCAGTCCATAACACCTTTACCAGGTACTTCTCTTTTCAGTCTGTCTTCACTAAGTACAGTATCAGAAATTAACGGTTTGCTATTATAAGTGGCGTTCTTGTCAACGAAATTATTTTCTATATCGTTTTTTTCGTAATAAATTTTACCGACATAGTTATCTTGTGGGAAGTTTGTATTATTATACTCTTTCCATTCAGTTCCTGTCCATCTTTGAAGCTGTACTCTGATTTTCTCTTTAGGTCTGTTATCAAAACCATCGGAGTTATGACCGTCCCAGCGTTTTTTCATTGAAATATCGAGGGTAGCGGGATGAGTATCCTTTCCCCACTGCCAGTCAGCTACAGGATCGAGATAAATATATATCGCACCGCTGTCATTTCTGAAAGAATGTTCCGGTTTAACAGGATATTCGGCACGTTGAGTATCACTGATTTTTGCGCCGTCAGAATCATTATTTAATCCCGGATGACCTAATCTGTCATCTCTGAGATAATATACATAATACACTTTGCCGTTTATAGTTACTGTTGGAATACCGTTTAAATTGCCAGTTTCATAGCCGACCAGTTCAACGTAATATCCCTTGTTTTCTTCGTTTCCGGTAATAGGTGCAACATCCCAGAAGTAATTGTACTGATAACACCAGTCTTTTCTTGCCTCAGAGGAATCTATAACTTCGTTACTGGAAACCGGAGTGCCTTCAATATACTTAGCGCTGCCGTTACGGGAATGAAGCTGGAATTTCGGAGTAGGATTCATTCCACCGTATTCATGAGAGATATCTCCGTCATCCTTATAATCACCAAAAATAACTCTTGCTTCTATTCTGACCTTTTTATTGATAATATAAGCGTCAGTGATCTCTGCGTCATCATTTGAAGAGTTCCACCACATCTGTGCCTGTCCGTCAAATGGTGTTTTGGCTAGTTCTTCTCTTATTGCATTTATTATATTTTCGTTATTAATTATGTTATCAGCAGCTAAATCTGTTACTTCAATTTCAGCTTCGTTGAAATCAACTTCAACGTATTTGCTTTCGCTCGTTTCCCATATTGTTTTGACCCAGTATGTCACGCCGTTGATCATCACGTTTCGTCCTAAACTTCCATTGGCAGCTATACTGTTTTTAAGATCTACATAAATGAAAATCTTGTCAGCTGCCTGTTCAAATTTTAAGGCGTAATTTTTTGTATTCGGAATGGGTTCGAATACGACTGGAGAAGTTGTAGCGACAGGGGGCGGAACCGCTGTAGTCGTTGTAGTGGTAGTAGTAGTTGTTGTTGTTGTGGTAGTAGTTGTTGTTGTAACTACGGGAGGTTCATATATTGTCTGAACCAATGTGAAATTACGATTTTTATTTTCCCCATTTTCTTCTGTTTTGTATGTGTAAATACTTGCATACTGTCCAGCTACATTCCACTTATCCTGATTAGCATCAATTGCCTTTCCGGTTTTGCCGTCAATTTGTGAAAAGAACTGCATAAAACCATTTTCATATGTAATTCTGAATTGCTGTGCAGTTGTATCAGCTTTAGCGGTAATATTTAATTTTTCATCATTATCGACATTAATATATTTTCCTCCTACTCCGTCAGCAAGAGAGTCAATATAATATATTCCGTTTCCAATATGCTCAAATCGGAATTTACAGTTGTTATCATCAGAATTCTCAGCGTCTACTTGAATAAATCTATCTACGGTAGCATCATATTTCAGGAAATGTCCGCCGGTTGTCTGGATTTTATAGTAAGAATTTTCATCAGGGAACACCACTGTATCAGGAGTATATTCCAGATAAAGTATATCACAGGTACCAGCATATTCGATAGAATAATCACCTTGTTCAACCTGATATTCTATTATACCATTATTTTCAGTAGAGAAATTATTACCATTTATTTTCAGATTTTTGTTTGCATGTGCAGCAACAATTTTCAGCTTTCCGTTTGCAGGGGAATGAAATGTGATATTTCCACTATTATTGTTAGCATGCATAGAGTAGCCTTTAGTCAGCGTCATGTTGTTATAATCTGTATTTATCCAATTCCAGTTTTTTCCGGTTGAATCTTCAATATGACCTTGAATATCATGTATTTCATAATACATTGTATCAGCAGTATCCTCTGAAAAATTAAACACATACTGCGAACTTGCTCTTGTCTCAGATACGCCTGGTTTTATTGCAATATACGGCACAAGAAACGCTATAAGTATAGAAAATGCTGTCATAACAGCGATCATTCTGCGTCTGATTTTATTTTTATTCAGTATTTCATCAATCTGGTACTGTAATTCTTTCAATTTCATAATCTCCTTTCATCAGAAATTCAACTATTTCAAAATCAATTATCGTTCATATTTTTTGCTAATTCTGAACCTGTGTCATCAGTAAAAAATGAAATCTGTACACTGTCTCCTAATGCAACTACATATATCATAGTATCTTTACCCACAGGATTGTTTGTCCATGCCGTGTAGTCTTTCTTTTTATTGTCGGGAGAACCGTATATATCAGTTAAAGCCTGAACAAAGTAATCGTAATTTCCGGTATCAAAATCGGAGTAATTAATTCCGACAAGACCAAGACTTGTAAAACACAGCACACAATTTAATTTCTTATCAAGATACTCTACATTGTTATATTCAGTTATAAGTTCCCATGGCTGTTCTGGAGCTTCCGTCTGATATTCGTAAAGCTGCTTGTAACCGCTCATTTTCTTTTTTTCACTGTCAGGGCTGCCATAGAATGATAAATCATTCAGCAAAAATTCTTTTTTCTTATCTTTGACTGGTTCAGTAATGATTTCTGCGTCTGCTGTTGTATTTTTCTTACTGCTGCTTGCTCTGTCAGCATAGCTGTTTTGTATGGATGTTCCAATGGATGAAGTTTTATCTGAAATCGCATTTTCAGTATCTTCTCCGTCATTGATCGTGTTTGTATCTGAGTTGTCCTCAACATTCGTCTGCGTATTTTTATTGAAGTTTCCGTTATCAGTTACAGCTGAAGAAGTTTCATCGCTGACAATAACAGAAGTTCCTTCCGAACCATCATCCGGCACTGATACAACGGGGGTTCGTATTTCTACCATTGGGATTATTTCGTCTGTATCCTTCTTCACATAACTTTTATCCGGAGAATCAGAAGTCGCATAAATTGAGATCTGAACTCCTTCCTCTAAATTAAACAGATAAATTGCAGTATTCTTTCCAACAGGCTCATCAAACCATGCAGCCATTCCGCTGCCTTCTTCCGAAGTTGCGCCATATCTGCTTTCCAATACATTATACCACGACTTGTAATCCTGATTTTTTTCCACATCATGATAATTGAATCCGATCAATCCGGAATCAGTAAAGCACAATGTCAGATCACAGGGGTATCCGAAAAGCTCTAAGCCTGTATAATCCTGCATTTTCTGTGGAATTTTCTGTGTATTATTTTCACGCTCTGCTAAAAGCGTGTATTTTCCCATATCATTTTTAACGTTATCATAAGAATCAAACCACTTTATGCCAAGTAAGGGTTCAATTGCACAATCCGAAGTTTTTTTACAGGAAGAAAGCCAGACCAGACACATAGATGATATGATTAATATTATTGCTTTCCTGTATATATTTTTCATTCTCAAAATCTTCCTTATAAATTCCTTGATGTTTAATGATTTTCATTCGAGTAATTGGTGTTTTATAACAAAATCTTTTCGAAACGCACTTAAAAAATAGTTCTTTTTACTATTATATCACTTTTCTATATATATGTCAAGCAGATCAGAAAAGTGTATAAATTATGTCAATGCATTTATTAAATTGGAGAAATGAAAATAGTCACAGGATCTTTTGGTGATCCCGTGACTATTTTTTTAGTTAGTCCTTATTTCCTGAGTTAACGGGAAAAGGCGTTCAATTATTCTTCATCTTCCTTCTTTCTGGAACGTGTAACATAGGCTGCAGTTGCTGCAAGAGCAGTAATAGTTATTGCAAACATAATGCCGTTATCGCCAGTCTTAGGAGGATTCTGAGTTTTGCCAGTTGTTACAGCTGCGGGCTTCTTCTTTGTTGTAGTTGTAGTAGTGGATTTTGTAGTAGTTGTTGTTGTAGATTCAGTAGTAGTTGTTGTGGATTCAGTTGAAGTTGTTGT
>JAFXEJ010000005.1 GCA_017513795.1 Ruminococcus sp. | reverse complement strand
TGATTTTTGTGGTAATGCGTGGAGTAAAACTGAATTCAATCAAAGAAATGAAACGTAATTTCAGCGTCGATGAACTTATGTACAGCTTTTGCAGCGGCGAGCTTGAAATATGGCTCAGAAAAATCGGTAAATCTTCCGTAGCAGACAAGGTATCAGGTATACCGCACAATGCAAGTTCACTGCAGAAATTATATAAGGTGTTCGGACTGAATCCAGTATATACGGAAGAAGAAATAAGAAGATTATTCTGAAGCTGAGTTAATAAAAGCTCTTGCAATGGTAATCAGATTGGAACGGTGCTTTTCAGGACACTGATAGAATAACGCAAGGAGCGTATCAAGCTCAGATTTGCTTACCTGTTGATCGCCGAAAAGAATGTAATCTACGTTCATGCAGAGGATATCTGAGAGCTTGGCAAGGGTGTTCAGTGACATTCCTTTTACCCCTAGTTCAATATCCGAGCAGAATTTCGGAGAAACATCAAGCTTTTCGGCAAGCTTCTCTCTTGTATACCCTAAAAGTTCTCTTTGTGTCCTTATTCTGGCTCCCATTTCTTTATAGTTTATTTCTTTCATAGTGAGGAATTCTCCTTTAATTCGATAATCATCACTATAATTTTATACAATTATTCATGAAATATAAACAAACTCTAAGGGTTGACAAATTATAACTTTTAGTGTATAATGTATGAAATTGCTGAAGTAAATAAAAGGCTATTAGGCAATTTATTAAATTTTACGTCAACTTTATTAGAGGAGGTTATTATTATGGTATGTAATAATTGTAATAAAGAAATAAAAGATTATCTTCTTTTATGTCCGCATTGCGGAACTGCAAATCCTACCGATTCACTAAAAAATGTTGAATTATTGAATGATTATGCTAATAAATTACAGAACTTGATAAAAAGCGTAGGAACTGCTGAACATACTGCTATTGCGTGGGATCTCACTGTAGATCAATATGTGAAAAAGATGGAACAGTTGCAAGTAATTATTTCCCAGCCTGAGTTTTCTAAGAATACAGGCGAACGTTTGATGAAACGTATCAGAGGATTTGTTGACCGTTGTAAAGATCCTATCTTCCATATAGCTTTTGTCGGTACTATAAAAGCAGGCAAATCCACACTTATAAATGCTATGCTCGGACGTGACCTTGCGTCAACATCTGTAACCCCCGAAACAGCAGTACTTACAAAATTCAGAAAGTCAAAATCTGATTACGTAAGGATATCGTTCTATTCGGCAGTAGAATGGAAACAGTTATGGGCTTCGATATCAAGCAAGGCAGACGTTTTTATGCAGGAGTATAAAGCACTTAATGCTGATTCAGAAAAGGATAAGTGGATTGGGCATGAGACAATAACTAAAAGCATAAGCGAAGACGCTTTAGAAAACGAAATTGAACGTTGGACTTCTTCAAAGCACCTTGAGCATTATTTTGTAAAAGAAGTTGAAATAGGCCTTACTGATTTCAATTTGCCAGATCAGATAGTTTTTGTTGATACTCCAGGACTTGATGATGCTGTGCAATATCGCTCTGATGTAACAAGAGCGTATATTGACAGAGCAAATGCAGTTTTTGCTTGTGTAAACAGCGGACAGATGACAGGCCCAGAGCTTAGTACACTAAACAGAATATTTACAAACAGCGGCGATAAGCCTGAAAAGGTTTTCGTTCTTGGTACACAATGGGATAAAATGAATCACCCTGTTGATGATTGGAAAAAACAGAAAAATGAATGGGTAAAGTATCTTTCAATGGCTAATTGCTATGGTAATACTGAGATAGCACAAAAAAATATCATAAATGTTGCCGCTTATCTTGCTAATCTTTGTCGTAATTACGACGGAAACAAAAAAACTATGAAAGAACTTTACGCTATTGCTATGAAGTTTGACGAATATGAGGATATCATAGATATACCAAGCGATGTTGAAGGACATCTTGAGGAGCTTATAGAAAAATCAAACGTTTCAGAAGTAATGAGAAGGATAAATCTTGATATTGTTCCTAAGTATAAGGATTTTTTAATGAATGATATAGTTGCCAATTACACAGCTGTTCTTAATGAGATTAAATCATTCTTTGCTGAGAAACGAGAGGCACAGTTTGAAGTGCTACGTGATTCTACCAAGAGTGCTGATGAGATACGCATTAGCTTTGAAAAGGCAAAGAAAGAGCTTGAAGATGTTTCAGCTTATCGTGAACAGCTTGAAATAGCTATGAGTGAACTTAAAGCTAATACAGATGAGCGCGTAAATGAACTTTGCAAGGCGCTTCAGGAAATGACTAAAACAGCATGATAAAAGCGTTTGTCACACTCAGAGAAGTAGCGGAATATCTGAATTGTAAAATTATAGGTGATGCCAATAAAAAAATATACGGTATATCGCTTATGAATGAAAGTACATCAGATATGCTTACATATGTGCCATATAGTAAGATTGATCATATCGCTGATACAAGTGCAGGTGCTATACTTACTAGAGCGTCTATTGGTTTGCCTTTGCACAGAAATTATATCATTACTAAAAGTGAACCATATGATGTACTTGCTGATACAATAAATTATATGATAAGACAAGGATTATACGCCCACAATACTGATTCGCTGACTGAAATTGACGATACAGTTATAATGGATAACTGCGTAAGTATAGGAAACGGTTCTGTTATAGGAAGTAACACTATTATTTCTCACGGAGCAGTTATAGGTGAAAAAACTATTATTGGCAGAAATTGTATTATAGGTGCAAATACTGTGATAGGATCGAACAGTACAATAGGCAATAATACTGTAATCGGTTCTTGCTGTTGCATTGGAACAGAGAATTATGAGTATTCAAGAAAAGCTGATAAATGGATAAAAATTCCTGTCATTGGCAAAACAGTCATTGGCAATAACGTCCATATCGGAGGAAACGTTGTTATAGAAAGAGGGACGATAGGTACAACTTATATTGGCGACGATACTCAAATAGAGAATCTTGTACAAATAGGGCATGAAGTTAATATAGGGCGGAATTGTCATATTGTTGCCTGTACAGGCATATCAGGCTGGGCAAAAATAGGTGACAATGTTTCGATTTACGGACAAGCTGCTATAGGAAATCATGTTACTATAGGCAGAAATGCAGTATTGCTTGCACGCTCTGGAGTTGACAAGAATATTCCGGATAATGCGGTAGTATCAGGATATCCTGCACAAGATCATAGAATTGAAATGCGATATAGGGCATTTCTGAGAAAAATATTTCGTTTGAATAAGAAGGAGTGTGAAAACAAATGAGCATAATGCCTATTCCTCCTAAGATTCCACCGATATTAGGCTATGAAATACTAAAAAAGGTAGTCCAGGGAGCTAAAAAAATATGGAACAAAATTACTGGGAAAGATGAAATTCAAGACAATATATCAAAACAGAAAGGTATAGACCCAAATAAAAGTCAGGCCGAGGATATAGCTGAACTTAACAAGCTTCTTATAGAATACAGAAGTAATATATCTGCTGATGCTGAAAGTATGGAGCAAAATATGATAGTTGAGTATGCTGATATGATTGAGTACATACTTGATGCGTTGAAAGAGTATAATAAGGCGCTGAATGTAGTGCGTATAGAAACTGTAAAGCGTAAATTTGTAAAGGTAAAAAAGAGTCTGAAAGGTACTTTTGCTGAGTATATCAATAAAAGGATCTCCCTTGATGATGCTGAATGTATCACAGTTTTGAGGCTTCCGGCAGGTGAACTGAAGAACAATCGCCTTCAGGAATTAAAAGAAAAAGCATTCATTGAAGCTGCTAATGAGATAATTGATAATATTAGAGGTGCAGTTGCAGATTTCTTATATGACCTTGAAGATGCATTCACTGAGCAACTTGAACGTTCAGAGGAAAAATTCGCTGAAAAGACTGAAATATTTGATAAACTGAGTAATTCGTATGATGAAGATACTCACGAAGCAATAATGTTTAATGCCGAATATTTGATCGCAGCGTGCGAATTGGCAGAAGAAATGATTTAGGAGGAATTTATTATGGGCGGCGGCGGAGGTTGTTGCGTAGGCAATTTATGTTGTATTGCTAATTGCTGTGTTGGTCAAGTTATAAGAGATACTATTAAAAAAATCTTTGGTGGCTCAAGCGGTAGTTCGAGCGGCGGAAGAACCGAGAGTTATGATAGGGATACTTCTACTCTTGAAGAAACTATAAAGGTACAGAATGCTCTTTCTGAGTTTAAGTCAGACACTCAAGGTAGAAGTGCTAAGCTTGAAAATGATATAGTTAAAGAATCAAGAGAATCTCTTGACGCATTTATTGCAGATCTACGTAAGTACAATAAGATAAAATACGGAAACAGAAGGCTTAATGTAAATATAAGCAATATCGAGCGTGAAAATCGTAAAACAGAGGATAAGATACATGGGTTTATCATTAAGCGCGTTTCAAAGCGTATATCACTCGATGATTCAGAGTGCATTGAAATACTGAAAATGGATGCAGGAAAGGAAAAAGAAACGGCTCTTGACAATTTCTACAAAAAAGTCTTGAAAGAAGCTATTTCAGAATTATCTGACGAACTCAGCAGCAATATAGAAACACAATCAGATAATATCTGCGATAAAATTCAGCAGAGGATCGACAATATCGTTGATATCTGTGAAGCTAAAACTGTTGAATTTGAAAGTATAAGTAAAGTTAAGGAATCTGATGAGGACAATATGGAACAGGAACAGATACGCCTTACAAATATAGTAGCATTATGTGATCTTGCACTTGAATTAGCTGAGAAATCATAAGAGGAGATTTAAAATGATGACCAATTCAAAATTGTATGAAATGATAATCGGACAGGTAAATGAAGGTAACGAATCCATAAGAGAACAGCTTAAAACTCAGATATCTGAACGTGCTGATCAAGCTCAGACGCTCGCACAGAGACTTGCAGAAAAACAGAGCAGAGAATTTAGCGAACTGTTAACAGTAATAAATGAAAAGCTTGATAATATAAAAGCTGATATGATGCAGGATATTCACGAGAAAATTGCAAACCTCATATATGAGAATGGTGAAAACTTCGAAAAACAAATGCAATTAATTAAACGTGAGAATGAAAATCTGATGCGTGAAGTAAATGATAAGATAGATGACCTAAGAAATGAGTTAATTGAAAGAATGAATGATGACCTTAATAAGAATCTTAGTTCTTTCAAAGCACTTTCTGATGGTATATCAAATATACAGAAAGATTCTGCTGTCATCATGGAGACTTTACAGCTCATACTTACAAATATGATGCTTGATAAGGTAAATGTAGAAGGAACAGTTAAAGATTATGCTGAAGTTGACCAGCATGAAATAATTAGAGAATTTCATTGGTGATAAAATATGATAGAAATGCTGAAAGCCAATAAGGCGGTGCTTTCGCTCTTTCAGAAAAAAGAATTGACGGAAAATGTGAAAGAATTCCTTGAAAACTTTACAGATGAAGAATATTGTCCGTTGAATATTGATGTTCCGTTGAAGCATTCTATGTATAATATTGTTAAGCATAAAGGAAGAACATACATTATATATAACACACTTTTCAACAGCATGATAACTCTTTCTGATGCTGAATATGTTCAGTATCAGAATATCAGATTTGAAGATCTGTCACTTGTAGAGTATTTTACTGATAATGGTTTTATAATACCTGAATGTGTTGATGAATATCATCATTATTATGCATATAAAAATATATTGAATAATCAATATTCATCGGAATCACATTATACAATAGTATTGACTTCAAAATGCAATGCTCGCTGTTTTTATTGTTATGAAGAAGGCGTAATGCAGTACGATATGTCTGTTGAAACAGCTGATAGGATAGCCGAATTGCTCTATGCTTCCGATAAACCGATAAATATAACATGGTTTGGCGGAGAACCATTGCTTAAAGCAGATATTATAGACCGCATTACAGGCATACTACGTGAAAAAGACCATGAATTTACATCTGACATAATTACAAACGGTAGTCTTATAACTGAAGAAATGATAAATGTAAAGTTTAGAGAATGGAATATACAATGGGTACAGATAACTCTTGACGGTACAAAAGAAGAGTATATGCGCAGAAAATGCTATTACAGCAATGATGCTGACATATATGAAAAGGTGCTGTTAAATATTGATATGATGAGCAAAAATGATATACCTGTAAGTATACGTTTGAATATTGACGGCGATAATGCATTAAACTGTGTTAGTTTATCAGAATATCTTAAAGCAAGGTATTCTGATAACAAAAATATTTCAGTTTATCCGGCATTTCTAACTGATTGTGGCAGCCATTTCAATGACGAAAGTGAACGTTTAAGATATGCCGGGCTAATATATGATAAGTATAAGCCTGAGAGAAGTATTCTTAGCAGTATTCCTAAGTTGAATAGCTGTTATTACCAGCAAAAATGTTCTTTTGTTATTGATGTTGATGGAAGTATACTTTGCTGTGAAAGAGATGTTGGCAGACAAAAAACGAAGCTGGCAACAGTATATAGCATAGAAAGCCTTGATACTTTATATAAGCCAGAAAAGATTTTTCCTGAAACAAAGAAAATATGTCAGAAATGTGTATATTACCCTAAGTGTCTTGGGGGATGTATTGTTGCACATAGTTGTAAATATGAGTATGATGCTTGTTTTATGGAAAGATATAAACTTGAATATTTATTAGACAAAATTATTGATTTCTGAATAAAAAAACTGATATAAATTTTAATGAGCTTTTTTTCATGCAATAAGAAAAAATTGCCAAAGAATATCATCTATAAATAAAGTTCAAGTTATATGAATAATGAACGCTTGATTAATACAACTATTATGTATCTAATTCTACTAATTTAAAGGAATTATAGTATGAATTATCAAACAACCAAAATAAAGCCTTTGAAAAGCTATCCGACATATCAGTTTCACGCATACACTGACTCGGATAGCTTAGGCGTAAATGATGTATTTAAAATATGCGTATTAGAAATTTTTCGTTGGCTCAGACTGCGATTGAACAGTTTTGGCAACTTATTGCAAGATCTTAATCTTCCTGCCCCGGAAGAATATAAAGATTTTGACGAGAGTACACTTCATTCATTCAGTCTTGAACTTGGAGCTACGATAAATTCGTTATATCTGGATAAATCCGGAATATGGACTCTTAACATTACAGAGAGTGATATGGGAGCTAATATAGGAACTGCAACAGAACGCTTACCGGTTCAGGGCAGGATTTTTAGTACAGATATAGCACTAAAGAAAAAGAATGATTGCGTAGAGTTTGGTGTAAGAATAACATGTTCCGAACCTTATGATATAATTGCTAATTGCGAAGTATTCCGTCCAACATTTGTGAAGATTCTTTCAATGAATAAAAATGTCGGATTCAGAAATCATTGCAGAATCGACGGAGAGGTTATAAGTATCTCTACAAAAAATGATGTTGAACGTCTTTGCGATATTATGAATGATACTAACTTCGATATGCCATTGGTTTTGATATCAGATCCTGAAGAGAAAGAAATAATTCCTGATTTTTCAGAAATCAAGCTTTATTCAAATGATACAATTTCATATAAATTTAATTTAGGTATCAAAGACTTGTCGTCACTTCCGATTAACGTCGATATGTCAAAGGTTCCTATAGAACTAAAAGAACCTTTAACCCCAAATAACAGCAAATCATCAGAAATCAAATCAAATGTTGAAAGCAAAAATAATTATGAAGTAAAAAAAGTACATCCGAATACGATAGATTATCAAAAATTAGCAAAGAGCCTTGTAGGATTTGCTATTGTATGTAAAGTCGAGGAAAACTGTTTTAAAATACTCAATAATAAACTTGAGATTGAGATGTTTAACGGAGATGTTTTACTGTGCAATCATGGACAAGTTTTTGATGAATATAAGTTTACAGAATATGAAAACGATTTAAATTCATTTACACGTAGAATTAAAGACATCATTAAATCTTTTCCTAAAGGAAATCCGTATTCTTTTGGTGAAATCGTATTCATATCTGACGCCCGACTCTTAGAAATCGAAGAGAAACGAAATGCCGATCTTACTCTTGAGGAACAGTCTGAACTTTTAAAACAAGAAAACGAAGAACTAAAAAAGCAGCTTAAAGAATATGAACAGCAAAGCATTGCTGTCCGTCAGAACTCAGATGAGCTTCGTATACTGCAAAAACAGATTAAAGCTCTTGAAAACGAAAACACCTACTGTAAATTGCACGACGATGAAACAAATATTAAGCTTAAACAAATTGAAAATGCTTATCGGAGATCATCTGAAATTATTGATTTTTATAAAATAAAATCACAAAAAGCATCGATTTTTCCAACAAAAAAAGATGATATCTGTACATGGATTGAAAAAGAATTTTCATCAAATATACTACTTGCTCCTAGAGCGAAATCTGAATTAAAAAAATATTCTGGTTCATTAAACGTCGCAATGTTCTGTGATGGGATTTACTTTCTAAACGGATATGCTGACTATAGAAAAGGTGCGATATCCAAGGAACACCTTGAGTTATATTCTGAAAACTGCGGGTGGGATGTCGAATTCTGTGGGAAGGAAGCTTTAAAAGTACGAAGAGACGATTATATAGCTACAGTTGACGGAGAAAAATATCTTCTTGATTTACACATAAAGTATGGCGTGAATTCTCAACAGCTCATACGTATTTATTTCTGTTGGGATGAACTTAAAAGCAAGGTCGTAATCGGTTCTATGCCTGGACATCTTGCTACTGTAAAACAAAGTACATAAATATTTTTTAAAATCATATTAAAATCTAAATCAAAATAGTAAATCAGAACCTCCGAGATAATCCTTGGAGGTTCTCACATTTATACAGTAACCATAACAACAAAATCATCAGGTGCAAGAGAAAGTTCGTTTGTGGGAGTAGGTATTGGCGGAAATACTGTTATATTTCTCTGTATAATAGCTGACTGGATGAGCCTATGAAAAAAAGTCTGTAAAAAATCGGTAAACTGTGATAAAATAGAATTAATATCATAGTAGGAGGCTGATTTTTTATGGGAAGACGAAAAATAGAACCAATGAGCGAAGG
>JAFXEJ010000044.1 GCA_017513795.1 Ruminococcus sp. | reverse complement strand
TATCATGGCATTCGTGCTCATACGCAGACATATCAAACGTAAAAAAGATATATTCTGATAATAAAAACGGGTTTCCGAGGAAACCCGTTATTTTTATATATACCCCAGCGATTTCAGCACAAACAGCCACGTCGTCAGCGTGAAAGCACTGCAAAGTGTCGCAAGCATTACCGCAAACGCAGTTATCGCTCCCTTGTGACCGAAATTCTTCGCCATGACAAAACAGCTTCCTGTCGTGGCACTTCCGAGCATTACGAGAATCGCAATAAGCTTTTCTCCTCTGAATCCGAGCCATACCGCCGCCGGAAGAAAGATTCCGCAGAACAGCACAAGCTTGATGAAAACAATTCCCACCGTAACCGGGATTCTTCCCTTGGCATCGCTGAATTTAAATGACGCTCCGAGCGCAGTCAGCGACAGCGGAGTTGCCATATTTCCGAGATACGAAATTGATTTCGACATTATCACCGGCTGAGATATTCCGGACAGCGACCATAAAATACCGACTGCAATTCCGATAATAATGGGATTCGTGATTATTTCCTTTAACGTACTGAAAGCAAGCTCCCTGCCGCTTTTTGAGTTTCCCTTGTCGGGAGAAGTCAGCGAAAGCACGATAACAGCAATGATATTGTATATCGGCACAGTTCCGACTATCATTAGCGCCGCCATAGTCGCTTCGCCGTAGATATTCTTCACAAAAGCTATGCCGAGAATCGCCGCACTGCTCCGGTAGGAAGCCTGTATTATCTCTCCTCTTTCCGACTTGTCCTTGTGGAGAAGCGAGAAACACAGGGCAATTCCCACGCTGAGAAGCGTTGCAATCATGCAGAAAATGACAAATCGTGTATCCCATACCTGTCGGAAATCCGCCGCCGACAGATCCATGAAAAGCAGTGCCGGAAGCAGAGCTTTGAATACGAATTTATTTAGCTTTGACGTTGTGTGATCGTCAAGCAGACCTATCATTCTTGCGAACCACCCGAAAACCATCATGAGAAATACGGGAACCGTCGCATTCAGGCTGAAAACAAGATTTTCGGCAAACAAATAATCGCTTCCTATTTATTATATTCTGCGAGAGCCTTTTCAATTTTGCTCTTGCAGTCATCACGCATATCTTCCCACTTGAACTCAGCGGAATTAACCTCCAGCATTTTCATTTCAAGGTTGTTCATAACACCTCTTGTTTCGTAGGTGTAATTTCCCATTGTATTCATGGAATCTCCCATGCCATAGCCGAATTCCACTGCCGGAGCGAACTTTGCCGGATCACAGAAGCTCATCAGAGCGTCATACTGATCCCCTGTCATAACGCTTCTCACAATGCCGGCGGAAGTCTTTACTTCCTCGAGAGCGTGTTTTTTCGCTGATTCAAGGCATTTTTTGTCACTTGCGGCAAGTCTTTCGCACTTGATGTAAGTCGCCGCCGCTTCGGGATTATTTGCATTTTTCACAAGCATTCTTGCGTTGTAGCTTCCGCTGAATGTATAGCCTGAAGCCTCCTTTGACTTAGGGAACGGAACTATCATGATATCCCTGTCAGGATTTTTTGCATTCGACTCGCCTATCGACCAGCCGTTATCCGCAAAGAAAAGCGTACAGCCATTTGTCGGGAACGAACCGAGAACATCTCGGCGGTAAAGATTTTTCGCAGAAATACTGCTCATAAGCTCCTGTGCCTTCTGAATTTCCGGCGACATTATATTGCTGACAAGCTTTCCGTTTTCATAGCTGACAACTGTTTTTCCGGCTGAGGGAATCACACCCTGACCGAAGCTTCCGGCAATGCCGTACTTAGGAGTCCAGTCGGGAGAGGGCACAGCAACGAACTTTTCCATCATTTCCATAAAGACATCCCAAGTCCATTTGCCCTCAGTGTAAAGCTTGTAGGGATCCTCAAAACCGTTGTCTTTCATGACCTGTCGGCTGTAGGTCAGCACAAGCGGATCGCTCATGGAATACGGCAGAACGTAATGCTGTCCGTTATAGGCAAAAGCATCTGCTGCTGGCTTTATATCTTTCCACAGATCGGAGTTGAATTCAAGTGTATCAAAATATGGATCAAGCGGTTCAAAGCGGTCTTTCATAACTCCCTGCGGGAAATATTCCGGATAATATGGGAAAAGGTCGAGAGGCTCACCGGCGGCTATCATCGAATCGAGGATAGAGAGATTCTCACCGGAAGTACTTCTTATGTAGTTTATTTTTCCGCCGTACTGATCCTCAAAAAGTGCAAGCGCAGTTGAGCGTGGTTCGCCGGATTCAGGATTAATGCTGAAATCGCCGAGCCATGTTATCGTCATTTTGTCGGGATCTTCAGTAACCGGTTCTGTCGGCGGCTGAGTTGTATCTCCGTCTGATACGGAAGAATCATCCTTTGCTGAGGAATCTGACTTCTTTTTATTACATGAGACTGTCACGGGCAAAAGCGAAGCCAGTGCGGCAGTTAATGCAAGGGTTCTTTTCAATGTATTCATGATAAAACTCCTCTCTTTCGGTTTATATTATACAACATCATCCCTCAAAAGTCAAGGACGGCAGATCGTCGTATTTGTAAAATAAATATGGGCATTGTAGGGTGCGATGCCCACATCGCACCGTAGACATATTACCTTTATAACGGGCGGATGTAGGCATCCGCCCCTACATAATGATACCGAAATTCAAACGACCGTTTGTAGGGGACGGCGTACTCCAAGAGCACTTCTGTTGGCTGTCCACGACGTCCAACATGATTGCTGATAAATATCAAGGGCGCACACATGGGTGCGCCTCTACAACATACATTTCTATACACTGAAAGGACGGCAATTATGCCGTCCTTTAGTGTTTTATTCTTTAGGGAGCTTGTCGATAAGCTTGAGAAGATATTCCTGAACTGCAAGAGCGTCTGCATTTGTCAGACCATCTCCGACATTTGCAACGTCAGCATTTATCATACCCTGTTCAGAAATATGAATATCGCCTGTACCGTCAACGCCGTATACATCGGGATTTCCGAGAACCTGCATGATAAGAACAGAGTCAGAAAGAGCAATCTTTTCATCGCCGTTAGCGTCGCCGTAATCAGCATCAGCCGGCTCGGGATCAGGATCGGGCTCATCCACAACAGGAGGAGCTTCTACTCCCTCCATGATTGAATAATAAGCGTCCTTTGCCTTGTATTCAGCATCAAACAGGAGCGGATACTTATTAGCTCTCCAGCTCTTGTTGTCTGTGATTCCCCACCAGATAACAGCGGAAATGCTGTCCTTGTGAGCGTAAATAGCATCGAAAATGCCCTTGTAGTAGTCAGCCTGAACATCGAAATTAGCATCTGTAGGAGCATTTTCCGGTGTTGTAACATCAAGCTCAGTAATCTGAATGTCAAGACCAAGCTCAGCATACTTGTCGAGAGCCTTATTGTACATTGAAACTGACGGGAAAGCAGCATCGAGGCTCTGACGGGCGTCAAGGTGAGACTGCATGCCGATACCGTCGATAAGGCCCTTTGATTTGAGGTCTGTTGCCATTTCGATGATAGCGTTCATCTTGCCGTCCATGTATTCATTGTAGTCATTGTAGTAAAGCTTACAGCTCTTGGGAGCATACTTTCTTGCGAAAGTGAAAGCAGGTTCGATAAATGAGTTATCGCCGAAAATCTCTACCCAAAGAGATTTTTCGTAGTTACCATTTCCGGGTTCTCCGGGCTGACGGGGCTTTCCGTCCTCCATCCATGCTTCGTTTACAACGTCGCATGCATAGAAATCAACATCAGGATAAAGCTCAATGAGTTTCTCAAAGTAAGCCTTGATATAGTTTTCCATACGGAGGAGCATTTTTTCCTTATCTACCCATTCACCGTCGTCAGCAAAGCCCTCCTTGAAGAACCAGCTCGGTGTCTGGCTGTGCCATACGAGTGTGTGGATTCTTACAGGAATCTTATTTTTCTGACAGTAATTGAGGATAGGCTTTGCTGTTGAGAATGAAATCTGCGGAATTGTATCATCGCCTGTTTCTTCAACATAAGCCTGACTTGCTTCCTTGTCAAGAACAGAATCGGGTTTCATTTCATTGCCGACAGTAATGGACTTATTGAAGTGCTTTTCAAGCAGAGCCATAAAGGGCTTGGAGCTGAGGTCGCCAACAGTTATAGCCGTACCGACCTTGAAATCCTTAGCGAAAGCGTCGCTGATAGAAACGAGATCCTTTTCGATTTCAGGAGTTTTAAGTTCAACAACCTTGAAGTCGTCGATGAAGATATCATCCTGACCTCCCTCAACGTAGATCTTTACTTTTGACTGCATATCATGGAAGCTTACTCTGAGGTCATCAATAGAAACCCAGTCACTGCTGCTGATATTCTGCACAAGATTTGAGTAATGCTCTTTACCGTCGAGATCGGTATACTGCATACTTACCATTCCGCCTGTATAGTATCTGCCCTTCATCTTGAAGCTGATACTGTACTCTGTGTAAGGTTTAAGAACACCGTTGTCAAGCTGGAAAGACGGACCATTCCAGTCCTTTGTTCTTCCGCTTGCAAGGAGAGCTTTATCTCCGCTTACTGACGCCTCATCAGAAACAGAAATAACAGTTGTATCATCGCTGCCGCGGTTTGAGAACATAGATACGTCGCCGTCCTCGAAGTCTGTGGAATAAACTACAGTTCCTTCCACGCCTGCTGATTCAGCTGATACTGTAGCCGGTGCCATAGCCGGAACATAAGACGCACCCATTGCAACTCCCATGAGTGCTGCTATCAGCTTTTTTGTGTTTTTGCCTTTCATTGTGTGTAATTCCCTCCAATAAAAAATTTTGCAAATTTATTATAGCATGGTACTCCGCTAAAGTCAACGGGACACAAAAAACTTCACAATAAATGAAAAAATTATTCATTTTTGGTCAGTCAACACGATTTTCAACAGTCTGTTGAATTCCGAGTTTAAACAATGGTGTTAACATCCATATTGTTGAAAATGTGGAAAACTCTGTTGAATGACGATACTTAGCCAATAGATTTTAACACTGCCTTATGGAAAAGTTTTTTCATGCAAATTCGCCGTATATTTTCCTGATTCTTATTATACCGACTGTTTACAACCTGTACATATTTACACAAAAAAACCGTACATCCGAAGATGTACGGTCATTTTTACTTGATTACTGATATTCAGGTAAGCTTGAAACGATCTTGAGAATGTATCTCTGAATTGAGAGTGCGTCCTTATTTGTTACACCGTCGCCAGGATTGCATACGTCAGCGTTTGCAAGTCCCTGAGCTGAAAGCTTATACTGATCGGGATTTCCGAGGTACTGAAGAACAAGAACAGCGTCATTAAGGAGAACCTTACCGTTGTCACTTGCGTCACCGTAAATTGTAGGTCTTACTGTAGGAGTA
The DNA here is from genome assembly GCA_017513795.1 of Ruminococcus sp. GTDB lineage: Bacteria > Bacillota > Clostridia > Oscillospirales > Ruminococcaceae > Ruminococcus. The sequence continues at coordinate 30,373 of JAFXEJ010000044.1, read as the reverse complement.
CCAGGAGTCTGAGTTGTAGTTGTAGTTGTTCTTGTTGTTGTAGTTCTGGAAGTTGTAGTTCTTGTTGTAGTTGTTCTTGTAGTTGTTGTAGTTCTCTTTGTAGTAGTTGTTGTCTTGGACTCATCGAAGTGGAGAACAACCTTGTCGATTGTTACGCCCTTATCGTGCGGCCACCAGATCATAGCCTTGATTGTTGAACCAGCGTCAGCAGGAATGTCGTAAGAAACTTCAACCTTGCCGTTCTTTACGTTAACCTTGAATTCTTCCTGTACCCATTCGCCGTTCCATGTACCGAAACCGCCTGAGCTTTCTGTGTCATTAGTATTTACTGTGTAGTAAAGTGTGCATGACTTAGCGCCGTCATGAGCAAACTCAGCGTAGTTGTTCATTTCGCCGTCGTCGCCTTCTTCGATATCAACTACCATGTCAGAAGGTGTAAGAACAACGTCATTTCCGCCGGAAGAAGGAGTCTTGGCAGTTGTTGTTGTAGTTCTTCTTGTTGTTGTAGTTCTGTTTGTAGTTGTTGTTTTTGAAGGTGTGCTTCCGCTGCTGAGAACAACCTTGTCGATTGTAACAGCGTTGCCGTGAGGCCAGAATACCATTGCCTTTACTGTAGAACCAACGTTAGAAGGAATCTCATAAGTAACTTCAACCTTACCGTTCTTTACGTTAACCTTGAAGTCTTCCTGTTCCCACTTACCTGTCCATGTACCGAATGCACCTGAGCTTTCAGTATCTGTGGAATTTACTGTGTAATAAAGAGTAGCTGTCTTAGCATCTCCGGGAGCGAATTCAGCGTAGTTGTTGATTTCGCCGTCGTCGCCGAGCTCTGTATCAACTACCATGTCAGAAGGTAAGAGAACTGTATCTCCGCCTGTTGAAGGATTAGCAGTTGTTGTTGTGATTACAGAAGGATTATTCTTAGAAGTTGTTGTTGTTACGCCGGGACCAGGAGTAACTGAACCGCTGTAGATCTTGTCAACGCCTTCGATAGAAGAAACTGTTTTACCTGTCTTGTAGAAGTGGTAAAGACCAGCAGCTGCGCCAACGAAACCAGCGTTATAGTCGATAGCAACCTCGTTACAGATGAAGTCGCCCATGTTATCGTGGTATGTACCGCTTGCATCACATGGACCGCCTACGAGAGCACCAACGAGGAGATGTGAGTTAGGACCATACTGGCTGAAAGGCTGCATATGATTGCCGTTGGGATCCCAGTTGTTCATATCGAACTGTTCATAGCTTGTATAACCAGAAGCTGCTCTGTGGTGAGCATTCTTAGCGGAATTGCTTGCAAATCCAACAACGAAGCAAGTATTTGCGGGGTTGTTTCCTGTGATGTAATCCATCTGACCCTTAGCCCAGCTCTTGAAATCTCTATTTGAGTTCTTTGAAGCTACAAGAGCACAGAACTGCATTGTTGTGTTAAGACGAGCACTGCCCCACTTATCCATAAAGAGGTAGTTGCTGCCTGAAGCCTGACCGCTGATGTAATTGTTTACCTTACCCCAGTCACCTGTGATATGAGCGTAAACGCAGGCTGCACCGAGACCTCTGTTGTCCCAGCCGTCAACCCAGCCGATATACTGAACCTGCTTGGAAGCACAGTCGTTCTTGTACTTCTCGTTGTTTGTAGCAATGTAGAGCCAGCCAGCTGCATTAGCCTGTTCGTCCTGACAACCGCTTGACTTGTAGAAGTTGTTAGGTCCGTCAGTAGCAACAGCATTGTGCTGTGTAGAGAAGTTGTAGAGAGCCTCAGCATACTTGAGGTCTTCTGCGTTGCCGAAGTTAATGTAGTTCAGAGCGAGAGCAGCTGCATAGTCAGCAGCGATATCGGAAGCACCGCTTGATGTCCAGAACATCTTTCTGCTGCCTCCCTGATTCTCAGGGGGACCCCAGTACTTATGGTCTGCGTCACCGTCACCCTTCTGATAGAGGAAGCTTGAAACGCTGTTTCCGCTGAGCTTTGTAGAATCCTTGAAGAATTCACAGAAACGGTCAAGAATCAGCTTGATGTGTTCAGCCTGACCTGTTTCATTGTATGCGTCCTTGAATTCGTAGTAGCTCCAGCCGAGAGATGAAGCTGTATAGCCCTGCGGGAGACCGAACATAGCGTGGTCGCCGGCGTCGTGGTAACCGCCCTGTACTTCATCGGAAGTATGGCAGTCATCTCTCCATGAAAGACCTGATTTTTCACCTACATCAGAACCGCACATATTTGCGTCGTAGAGATAGAGAGAATACTGAAGGAGTTTTGCGTAATCGTCTGATCCTGCTGCAGTGGCAGTGAGAGAGGGTTTAGCCACATTTGAGGATAATGGTGCAGCAAGTGAAGATAAAGCCACAGCTCCGCCCAGAACTAATGACTTTATTCTGTTCATAGTTTTATGCATATTATCACACTTCTTTCTTAAAAATAATGAAGGTTTGCCTATAATATGTCGCATAATCATTATACAACATTTCGGAGAAAATTTCTTTACAAATCAGTAACGAACCGATTACAATGTGATTAAATTCAATAATTTCGTAACAAATTCATAACATCATGTCAAAAAATCTTTGATAATTATCTAAAAAGACATAAACAGCACGATCAAGCCCTTTTCTGCAAAAAAACGGACGGCATAAAAGCCGTCCGCAGATACTGTCCAAAAGCCTCTGTTTTATAGGTCGCCGAAACGCCGTCCCCATACAGATGGCTATTTTGCGTGTTATAAATGCATGGGCGAGCTGTGTTCGCCCGCAAAAAATCGTGTTTATCAACAATCAGACAGGGACAGATAATATCTGTCCCTGTAAAATGGTATGTTTATTTTGCATTAGGATTCAGAGAGCTAATGATATTAAGCAGGAAACTCTGAATCTGAAGCGCATCCTGATTTGTGATACCGCTTCCGTTGTCATAAACGTCAGCGTTCTTTATGCCGTCAGAAGTGATACGATTTGCATCGCTGCCGTTTTCGCCGAATGCATCGGGATTTCCGAGAGACTGCATAACAAGAACAGCGTCGTTCAGAAGAACCTTTCCGTCGCAGTTAGCGTCACCCCAGAGACGGTCTTCGTCTACAGGCGGAGTACTCGGCTCACCAGAACCAAACTTGAATGCGTCGTTGATCTCAGCGGCACTTGCTTCGATTGCACTGAATGTAGAGGGATCTCCGCCAAAGAGAGTTGCCGCATAAGAGCATGCGATTGCGAAGCATCCGTTGTAGTCGAGAGCGCCCTCAGTGTACTGATATCTGTCAGCGTGATCTTCATAGCCGCTTCCGTCGATACCGCCAACGAGCATACCGTAGTTGGTATACTTAGCCGCCGGATTTGCCGCAGATGTCTGACCGTTTTCGCCGGGATTAGCCGCACGGTGGTGGATATGAACAGGCCACTTGTCGCCGTATCCGAGGAGGAAGCTGTAGCCGAGATTATTATTTCCGAGGATGAAATCGAGCTGCCACTTTGCGCCCTGTGCATATTCGGAATTTGCATCTCCGTCAGCGATTGTATAAGCGTCCATCTGGAGTGCGCAGTTTATTCTTGAAGTACCCCAGCCGTTAGTGTTGTAAGTGCCGACTTTAAGACCGTTCTGTCCCTGAAGCTCAACGATAAGCTCATCCTTGAAAGCCTTGTCGCCGGTAGCTTTGTACATCAGGCAAGCATAGCCCTGCCATACTTTGTCCCATGAGTAAACCCAGCCGTCATACTGAGCTCCGCCGTAGTCCTTGTTGTTTGGAACTCTTGAAGGCTTGCTGTCCTCGCCGATTATCCACAGCCATGCCTGAGCAACGGCTTCTTCGTCCTGATACTGAGCGTCTGTTCCGTAGAAGCTGCCGATACCGCCGGTATTGTTTCCTACGTGCTTTGTACCGAATTCAAGCAGAGCCTTTGCGTATTTAGCGCACTTTGCGGAATATTCCGGATCAGAATCCTTGAAAACGTAAGCAGCTGCACCAAGACCAGCCGCCATTTCGCAGCTTACAGCAGAGTTATTATCGGAAGGCGTAAGCCAGAAGATAGGACGGTCGTATGTCTGAACCTCAGGAGGAGTCCAGAATGAGTGGTCAGTTCCGCCGTCAGCAACGGTATGAGCAACAGCGGCAACATTTCCCGAGTCGTCGAGGAAAGTTGTTTTCATGAGGTAATCAGCGCCCCATCTCATTTCGTATTCAAAATGATCACGGCAGTTTGCCTTTTCATATACGCCGGGATTGAAATATTCAGACATACCGAGACTTGAAAGAGCAAATCCGATAGTGATATTGAATTTGATATGATCTCCGGCATCGTGCCAGCCGCCGGAAACATCTACCTTGCCGTCGCCGTCGGGGTCTACAACAGACTTAGCCGAGCCGCTGAGACTTCCGACAGAAGCCTGTGCATCGTAGGTGTGGCAGTCTCCTCTCCATGTGAGAGGGCCGTCAGTTATGCCCGTACCGCAGGCATTTGAGTCGAAAAAGTAGAGGGACATTGCCAGTGCTTCATAATAGTTGTTGTCCTCTGCTGCCGAAGCGATAGTTCCCGCACCTGTAAAAGGTATGGACGATGCTGCGATAACAGTTCCGACAAGACCGGCAATGGTCTTTTTCAGTTTAGAAAAATGTGCCATAGAAATTACTCCTTTCAGAATGAAAACGTGAGAGGTGGATTTTTTACATAATATTCTTCATTTATTATACCATATTTTTTCAATTTTTTGTTACCAAATTATGTACATTCTGCTAACGGCGATATTTTTGTATATTCTAGCAAAACGCCTGTATTAATATTGTGCAGAATCACAATCACACCGCATAATAAGCCCATTGTCCGGTATCCCAGATATAGACTGCTACACATTCTTCCGCCAGCATTCCGGGACAGATATACGCATCGCAGACATAGCTTACACCGTCGATCATCAGCGTACTTTCGCAGAGATATTCTCCCGGCTCAAAATCGTAAGGCAGCTCACCAGCAAAGATATACGTCACAGAATCAGCGCCATTTCCCGAAGAACTGACAACATCAGCCGGAAGCTGAATATCGGAGTAGCCTGACGGGGCACTCGGCGCAGGTGCAGTCGTTGTTGTCTTGTCACTTTCAGGAATCGCTGTAGTCGCAATTGGAGCATCAGGGGTACCAGCCTCCGGCGGCGGAACTTCTGTTGTAGTTGCGATTATCTGAGCCGCTGTCGTTGTTGAAGTTGCCGGCGGCATTTGTACATCTCCCGGCGATCCGGTAGTTGTAGCCGTTACAGTGCGCCTTGTTGTCGTGGAAGTCGTCGTTGTTGTTGTCGTTACAGTGCGCCTTGTTGTTGTGGAAGTCGTCGTTGTTGTAGTCGTTACAGTGCGCCTTGTTGTTGTGGAAGTCGTCGTTGTAGTTGTCGTACGTCTTGTAGTCGTAGGCTCCGGAGTCGGCTCCGGCTCAGTTGCCGCTGTAGTTGTGGTCGTAACGGTGCGTCTTGTAGTCGTAGTTGTAACTATCGGCGAGTATTTCCTCGTTGTAGTTGTTGTGTTTTTCACAGTAGTAGCTTCTGCTGAGGGTTTCCTGACAGTAGTGGTCGTCGGAATTCCTTCTGTAAGACCTTCAGTAGTAGCCGAAGTCGTAGTTCTTGCGGAAGTCGTCCGTGCGGTTGTAGTCTGCTTATCCGGCGGCTGACCGGATGTATGTACAGATGAAGCCGTCGTTGAAACGTTGTTTTCCGTATCGCCGGACGTTTCGGCTGTTGCGGTTGTTGTTTCCGGCTGAGGAATTTCATCCTCTGCTGTAGTCTGTGCCGTTGTTTCACTTGTTTCCCCGTTATCCGTTATATCGGCAGATATCGTCGTAATAATAACTTCCGTGCCGAATGGAGCTGTTGTAATTACCGGCAGAGTTGTGGTCGGCTCCGGTTCTATGGTGATAATATCATCATCATTGTACTTTTTTTCAAGAGCTTCCTTTGCCGTTTCATTTCTCAGGAAAAATACACCTGTCAGAACTATCGCAAACATACTTGCAAGCGCAAATGTGTATCTGCGCATAATTACAGCACGGTTCTTTTTGAGGGCAAGCCTTCGATCAGCTTCACGGAACACTTCTTCAGCAAATTCTTCATAGCTTCTCATAGACAATCCCCTCCTTCTCTAATTCTGATTTCAGAGCCTTTTTAGCCCTGTAAACGAGATTTTCGATCTGTCGGTTTGACTTGTTCATGACATCAGCGGCACCTGAATGATCAAATCCTTCAATGTAGATAAGCTGTAATACCTGACAATAGTCGCTTTTCAGCTTCTTCATTGCTCTGCGGACTGTAATGCGCCGTTCTTCATTTATATAGTGCTCTTCAAGGTCTGCTTCGTCGGCAAGATTGCGCAATTCGTCCGTATTATACTCACGGCGGCTTTTTATCTTGCGGAGAAAGTCAACAGAAGTATTCCGGCAGATGGAGTAAAGCCATGTTTTAAATGAACTTTTTTCTGAATATTTTGGTTTTTTTACTACCAGCTTTATAAATACTTCCTGAACTATATCCTCAGCAAGAGAAAAATTATTCACAACGCCGTCAACAAAGAGTATCATTCCGTCACGATATTCACGGATAATCTCCACAAGTGCGTCACGATCGCCGTCCAGAAAGCGGCGGTAGCATTCAGCTCCGTTTTCCATAGCTCCTCCTTTATATATTAGTCGTATGCAAGAGTGAAAAACTCTCACCTTTGTCGAAAATTCAGATATTTTACTTTATTATAAATTATACACCACCTTAGGCGATACGTCAATGATAAATTTATCGCATATTTCAATTTATTGATTATTTGCGTTTATTCATGATACGAAATCCTTGACACCTTACAAAACCAATTGCCATTCCGCATTCCGCTTTACAATTCATTAGTGATTCTGCACACAAAACGAAGAAAATTTCCATTCATTTTCTCTGTAAATTTTCTGAAACGAAACACGAGAAACAGAGAGAACAAGAGAAAAAGCGAGAGAATTAAAAAGAAATAAGGATATATATTAAAAAAAATCCGGATTTTCTATTGACAAGCCGGATGTTTTCATGTATAATAAATTCTGTTACTGTGCAAGATCTGCACACCGGAGGCTATTTTGCTCCGGATTACTAAATTCACAGGAGGAATTAAATATGTCAACTACACTGGCAAAACCTGCTGAAGTAAAACGCACATGGTACATCCTCGATGCAGAGGGTAAGTCACTTGGTCGTGTTGCAGCTAAGGCAGCTCATATTCTCAGAGGCAAGCACAAGCCCACTTATACTCCCAACGTAGACTGCGGAGATCACGTTATCGTTATCAACTGCGATAAGGCTATCCTTACAGGCAAGAAGCTTGAGCAGAAGAAGTACTACTGGCACACAGGCTGGATCGGCGGCCTCAAGTCCATCTCCTACAAGGACATGATGGCTAAGGAAGCTGACAGAGCTATGACAATCGCTGTAAATGGTATGCTTCCTAACAACTCTCTCGGCAGAGCTCAGATCAAGAGACTCAGAACTTACAAGGGCGCTGAGCACAACAACGCTGCTCAGAAACCCGTTGCTTACGAGCTTTAATTAAAGGAGGCGTTTCAGATGTACGAATCAAAAGTTAAATACTACTACGGAACAGGCAGAAGAAAGCATTCCGTTGCAAGAGTAAGAATTTACCCCGGTTCAGGCAATGTTACTATCAACGGCAGAGGTATTGACGATTACTTCGGTCTTGAGACTCTCAAGCTTATCGTTCGTCAGCCCCTCGCTCTTACAGACAACGTTGAGAAGTTCGATATTATCTGCACTGTTACAGGCGGCGGCGTTACAGGTCAGGCTGGCGCTATCAGACACGGCCTTTCAAGAGCTCTCCTCGAATTCGACCCTGAGCTTCGTCCTGCCCTCAAGAAGGCTGGTTACCTCACTCGTGACCCCAGAATGAAGGAAAGAAAGAAGTACGGTCTCAAGGCTGCTCGTCGTGCTCCTCAGTTCTCAAAGAGATAAGTATCACCCCATTTATTTGGCGTGTTTACGTGCTTTTCAGAGGTTGTGTTTTCGATTTGGACAACTTTTGGACAACTAAATATTGCTTTGAAAGCCTCCCTGTTACCGCAGGGAGGTTTTTATTGTTTGTTGTATCTTTCAGAGCGTTATGCTGCTGTTGTTTGTGTTAAGTGATTGCTCAATCGCATTAGAAACATTACGTTTCAATCTCCAAAGAACATCGGCGTAAATGTCGGCAGTAACATTAATGTCACAGTGCCCGAGATGGTCGCTGATTGCTTTCAGCTCGACACCCGCATTGAGCAACATTGTCGCATTGCAGTGACGCAGCTTATGTAGTGTCATATGTTCAAATTCAGTTCCCTTCACAAATCTTTTGAGAGAAGTCAACACTGAGTTTCTATCCCTGAAATTCCCCTTTCCTGATGGGAAGACCATTTCGGGATGAGCAAAGTTTTTGCCTAACGCTTTTTTCAGCTGATTTACATATTCAAGCTGTTCACGCAAAATTGATTCAGTCGTGTCACTCATATAAATCGTGCGTGTGCTACGAAGCGTTTTAGGCGGGGTAAGAGTATGTTTGCCTCCGATGTCGTTCAAGGTGTGACAAATATTTATGGTTCTTCTCTCAAAATTGATATCTTCCCAACGTAGAGCAAAGCACTCGCCTGAACGAACACCTGTATACAATAGAAACCTGATAATACGCTTTACATCCTCATCCCATTTCTTTTCATTGAGGAGTGTGATAAACCTCTGCAATTCCTCTTCGTTAAGAGAACTCACCTTTTTGGGATTCTTATTTTTAGGCAAAATCACGTTTTGACACGGGTTGTAGCGAATAAATCCTTGCTCCATTGCTCTGCGGAAAATCGACTGCACGATAACATATATCTTGCGTACCGTAGCAGGATTCAAGTTGTACGATTGCATTACCTGTGTCAGTTTGGGAGTTGTGATGTTTTTCAGTTTCATGTTACCGAGTACAGGTTCAATATGATTTTTATACTGTCCCTGATAGGTGTAAATCGTACTCTCCTTGAGTTCAATAGGTGCATAATTGGTGAAATACCAATCTGCAAGCTCTGAAAACCTCATGCTGTCATTGAACTGAATGTAACCACGACACTGACGCTCAAATTCAAATGCGTATTCCTGTGCCAGTTTTTCTGCCTTCTTTTCGGATGTGCCATGCGGCGGAGCAAAAGTGGTTGATTTGATGATTTTCTTGCCGTTCATGTCAGTACCGACATATGCCCTGATTTTGAACGTGTTTCCACGTTTCTTGATATTAGCCATAAATACAAATTCCTCCTGTAGGTGAATTTATGGCATATCTCTACAATACTAATTATATCACATTTTTCGGAAAAACTCAATAAGGATACATCGTAGAGATATGCTTTGTAGGTTAATTGCTACTGTTGCTGCAATAAGCAAGCAAAGAAGCCTTATTTATCAAAATTTTACCACGCTTGCCTTGCCCAGTGCGGATATATGAAATTTTACCTTGTGCAACAAGCTGTCTGATGGTATGCTCATTGATGCCTTTGATAACAGTTGTGCAATCTTTGACTGTAAGAAATTCGATTTCTTCTTCTTTTTCAATCTTGTCGGATGACTGTATCTTAGTCTGCGTTTCAGCATTAAGCATTGCGGTCAATACTGAAATCAATTGCATAAGTACGTCTGTTTTATTTTCGTTATTCATAATAATATTCTCCTTATATAAATTACATACTAAATCACTTAACTCAAGAAAACTCCGATTTTTCGAGCTTTTCAAGGATCATTTTATATATGTTTTCTGATTCTAATTCAATTGATTTTTTGTTATCTATGCTTGAATAGCGTAAGAGTTGTCTTAATTTTTCACGAAGTAGTGTCAAATCTGCTGTTGTGGTATCACATATATTATAGGCATAAGTAAGCATATTTCTTTTGACGTACTCTGCCGCTGTACAGAGCTGATTTTTGATATAGATTAATTCGTGTGCATATAAGTCATTAAAAATTTTTGATAATCTGAATAAGAATTTTCCGAGTAGGTAAGAAAAACGTAAATTTAAAAGCAATTCATTCTGTTCTTTACTTAGTGTGGTTATGGGTTCTGATTTTTCTTGATTTATGCAAGCTGTTTCTATCCCATTGTTAATCACATTAAAATTATTATCTTCTTTCGATGTCTCTTTTCTCTTGGGCTTGCATGAAAATGAATTTCGTGATTGTGCGTCAATATAGTGTATCGTTCTTTGTAACTCTCTATCTGAAACATAATCTTTGTGTAGTTGCAGTTTATAGTCATCATCTCTGATACTGCTATGACGTGCTGACAAATAATCAATTATTTTGTTTGCGATTGTATCAGCATGTTCACTGTTGACAATCAAAATGTGCAAATGAGGGTTCACATAAGGATTTTTATCGGCTTTGAAAATTAAATCTTTTTTGGGGCGTCCGACTCCACAAGGAATAAACCTATATTCGGCTCGGCGTGGATTGATATCACTCACACCGATTTGGATATAATAATTTGTATTATTTTTTAAGTAATCATCTAAATATGCTCTCAGTGCACGAGCTTCTTTATAGGCTTCGTCGTAGCTTTTATATGTACCCGATGGCGTTGTGATAGAGATGTTTTTTCTCTTACTCAAGCTTGTTCTCTCCTCCTCTCCTTCAAAAATGACAATAAAAAAGCAGTGTAGTTCAAGCTTTCACTTGATTTACACTGCTTTGTCTCGCTGTCGGCTTTGAGAGAGCCGTATATATAAATGTCAGATGACGACAATTATATCGTGGATTGGGATGTTCAAAATTACTCTCAATAATCTTGATGATTGATTTACAGTCAGCGAGACCTTAACCTTATTTATTTTTTATTATGAAACTTCACGCACAAAAGGCGTTTATCAAACTTCAACTTATTTAACCTTAACTTAATCTATATTATAAAACATAATTTTCTGAAAGTCAAGGGGTTAAAAGCAAAAAATCACAATTTTTGATATCTCTCTTGAAAATTTTCAAATTTTGTGGTATAATTAGAATATTCCAAGCAAGGGAGGCATTGTATTTCTATGAATAAAGTAATAGCATACGGTTGTGTCGTAAGCGGTTTTCATTCGACGAAAGCAGCCGACAAAATCACTAATGCAGAGGCTGAGTGGAGATTGCATACGAAGGTCGCTGACGAAGTAAAAAAAATCAGAAATATGTTTGTATCTGAGGATATTATTCGCATTGATGTCATAGATAGTTTTAGAAAACATAGAAAACATTTGGAAGAAGCTTTGCGCACCATGAGTTATGGTGATACAATCATCATAGCTTCTCTTAGCTCTCTTGGGTTGAACAACGACGAATTGGTAGAGAATTACAAGAGTATTTTTAACGCAGGAATTGGATTGCTTGTCCCAGATTACAAAAATGAAAATGGCTTATCTGTTTTTGCGACAACGGATTACAGTTTTTCTGCATTGAGTATTTCTGAAGAAGAATTCAAAGTGTTGTGCAATCAACTTTCATTTCAAACAATCACATCGCTGCGTGGAAGAAAGAAGCTGGAAGTGACGGATGAATTCAAAGAGATTTACTGGAAGTACGAACGCTATGCGATTGACCCAGGGACGGCTTGCAAAAATAAATTCTATGCAATCAGTAAAAATACATTTCGCAGGCTTTGCGACGTTTATGAAAAGAGCAAAGGGTATGAGGAAGATTTAGAAGAGCAGGAATCTCGTTACAATATCCATGAAATCCCGAAGCGACATGGCGTGATCTCACCCGAGCTTGAAGCAATGATCCATACCGTTGCAGGTGGCGCTGACTTCGAAGACGCATGTGCTCTGCACGGAATCACAATCAACCTCACCCATTTTATGCGTATCTACGCCAAATTTTATATGCCTAAAAAATTTATCGTAAAGCTTACAAATGACCGCCGAGATTACGACTTAATTGAATCACTTCAGCCTTCCTATGATAAGACGTAATAAGACGTATAATCGTTACAATACGTCTTATTGTACATTCAATAACAGCGAAGCCGATGAATTTATATTGTGCTACGCCTCGTGAGTCAGGCGAAAACCTTAATGTTTGTACCACACTTTTAGCTGATAGTCAAGTGCTTTTTTGCAAAATGGAAATTTCAAAAAAAGCACAAAAGTTGATTTCTTGCAAACTGCGTAAAATAGCCATTTTCCAAAGAAATCATCGTAATTCTGCGCCTCACAGAGTGCCCTCGAGAGCGTGGCACGTTGATGCTTGGGACAGAATTTTTGCATCATATAAACATCTGAACACAAAAAATTTTAGACGTAATAAGGCGTCGGAGGACGTCTTAAAATAAAGGAGGAGATTAAAGCAACTATTCTTACGATCAACAACACCGAGTTTTACGTTGAAATTCCAGGTTCGGAATTTTGGGAGAATAATACGGAAGCAAAATTTATCATATGTTTCCAAACCAGTACGGATAAACACAATTTCTTGAAACTGACCAGGTCTTGCGAAGGATTTTCAATGAATTGCTACCGATATTCTAAACGTAGAGTACATAGCGTGTGGTTTACAAATATGGTTAGATGCCGAGCAGTCAAAACTCTTGATTCTGAAAACATTCTTGAAAATTTTTTTAATGGAGAAGTACCCTTTTAGAATTTCGTCCCTTGATTTTGCCACAAACCTGATATATAATATAAGTAGAAAGTTTCTATATTTACAAGTAAATAGTCAATATTAAGTGCTTTTGCGTATGCGAGAGCACTTTTTATTTATAAAATTTTTTTGAAGGAGGTCATTACATGGCAAAAAACAGAAGACGAGGCATTGAAGAAGCGAGAAAGGCTCTCTATGAAATCGTGAACGAAATTGAGGTCGAAAACGGTATTCAGATTCTTCAGAACAATGAAAAGCTTGACGACTTAGCAGCAAGGATTACAGCTACTACGAAAACTGCGACATATGCAGAATTTCTGAGCGAGCTGTATTTTCGAGTAGCACAGCTTAAAGATGCAATCAAAGCTGAAATCACTGCAATCAAAAACAGCAATATCTACCAGAATGGCTATGTTTTAGCGATTAACATCTAAAATGCCGTTCTCCCCCATGCAGGTTCTACACTTTCCCCTGCTGGGGATTTTTTGTTTTTCGCACAAATCTGCGAAACTGTCTTGTAAATTGTCGAAAAACATGATATAATAAATGTATATTATTACGGAACGGAGGATGCAGATGCCGATATCATATAAACCACTTTGGAAATTGCTTGTTGAAAAAGACATGAGCAAAGCAGATTTGCGAAAAGCTGCCGACATAGCTCCAAACACAATGACGAAACTACGCCGCAATGAATCTGTGAGTCTTGATATTCTATGCAGAATCTGCGATACGCTCGACTGCGATTTCTGCGATATTATTTCATATATAAAAACCTATACGGAGGAAACCAACCATGAGCCTGAGTGCTAACATAAACGAAAAAGCCGCCCTGATCTGGGCGATTGCTGATAAATTAACTGGCGTATATAAGCCCCACGAATACGGAGAAGTCATTCTCCCCCTGACTGTGATCCGCCGCTTTGACTGCATTCTTGCGGATACAAAGGACGCTGTACTGGAGAAGTACGACTCCGTCAAGGCACTTCCTATGCGTGATGTGCTGCTGCGTAATGCCGCTGGCGGTCTTGCATTCTATAACACAAGCAAATTTACGTTTGAAAAACTCCTTGATGACCCCGACAACATCGAGGCGAACTTCCGTGACTATCTGAACGGCTTCTCCGAGAATGTCCAGAACATAATCGAAAAATTCAAATTTGACGGACATATCACTACAATGGCAAACAAGGGGATTCTCTATATCGTTATCAATGAATTTACTTCTCCGAAAGCCAATCTGCACCCCGATGCCATTTCCAATCTGGAGATGGGCTATATCTTCGAGGAAATCATCCGCAGATTTTCCGAAGCCCACAACGAGGACGCTGGACAGCACTACACGCCCCGTGAAGTGATCCGCCTTATGGTCAATATCCTGTTCTACGATGATAACGACATTCTTTCTGGCAGCAATGTCGCAAAGACGATCTATGACCCTGCCTGCGGTACTGGCGGTATGCTCTCTGTTGCAGAGGAATACCTCCATGAGCTGAACAAGTCCACCGAGCTTCTTGCATTCGGACAGGAACTGAACGACCAGACATTCGCAATTTGCAAAGCAGATATGCTCATCAAGGGCAACAACGCTGACTTCATCAAGGACGGCAATACTCTTTCTGATGACCAGTTTGAGGGGCAGACCTTTGACTATATCATCTCCAATCCTCCGTTCGGACGTGAGTGGAAGAACGAAAAAGCCAAGGTAGAAGCCGAGGCAAAACGTGGATTTGCAGGCAGATTCGGTGCAGGACTGCCTGCTGCATCCGACGGACAGATGCTGTTCCTCATGACTGCCATCTCCAAAATGAAAGATATTTCCCAGGGTGGCAGCCGTATTGCTATTATTCACAACGGTTCTCCGCTGTTCACAGGTGATGCTGGCAGCGGCCCGAGCAATATCCGCAAGTACATACTGGAAAACGACCTGCTGGAGGCAATTATCGCCCTGCCGAATGATATTTTCTACAACACGGGCATTGCCACTTATATCTGGGTGCTTTCTAATAAAAAGGCTGGCACAAAGCGTGAGGGCAAGGTGCAGCTGATCAATGCAAACGGACTTTTTGAGAAACGCAGAAAGGCTCTCGGCAACAAGCGTAACGACATTCCCGAAAATGCTATTGCTGAAATAACCCGTCTTTACGGCGATTTTGCAAAGAGTGACATCAGCAAGATTTTCGATAACGAGGATTTCGGCTATACCAAAATCACGGTGGAGCGTCCGCTGTGTGATGAAAGCGGCGAGCCGATTCTGAAAAAAGGCAAAAAACAGCCCGATTCCTCCCTGCGTGATACGGAGAGCGTACCGCTGAAGGAGGATATAGACGAGTATTTCAGCCGTGAGGTGCTGCCCTTTGCTCCTGATGCGTGGATTGATGCCAAAAAATCTACTGTCGGCTATGAAATTCCGTTCACACGCTATTTCTACAAGTACGAAGCCCCGAAGCCGTCCGCAGAGATTATGGCGGAGATTTTAGAGCTGGAAAAGGAGCTTGACGGCAGTCTGGCGGAGGTGTTTGGTAATGAATGATATGAATCAACAGATACACTATGTATTATACCATTCCGATGAATCCGATGTTTCGGTCAATGCGGTGGTGCAGAATGACAGCATATGGGTCACACAGAAAGCAATGGCGGATTTATTTGCAGTGAATACGCCTGCAATCAGTAAGCATCTGAAAAACATCTATGAAGAGGGCGAACTTAGCGAGGAATCAACTGTTTCCAAAATGGAAATAGTTCAAACCGAAGGTAGCAGACAAGTAAAGCGAAATGTAGATTTCTACAATCTCGACGCCATTATCTCTGTCGGTTATCGTGTCAACTCCCGTCAGGCGACAAAGTTCCGCATCTGGGCAACTGGCGTTCTGAAAGAATATATGATAAAGGGCTTTGCGATGGACGATGAACGTCTGAAACAGGGCGAGGCGGTATTCGGCAAGGATTATTTCCGTGAACTCCTTGAAAGAGTTCGCTCTATCCGTGCAAGTGAACGCAGAATATGGCAGCAGATCACGGATATTTTTGCAGAGTGCAGCATTGACTATGACAAACACGCAGAAGTCACAAAGCGTTTCTATGCAACTGTGCAGAATAAGTTCCACTATGCTATCACAGGACAGACTGCCGCAGAAATAATATATACATCAGCTGACCGTGAAAAAGAAAACATGGGCTTGACCACATGGAAAAATGCTCCCGACGGACGTATTCTGAAATCAGATGTTACAGTTGCGAAAAATTATCTTGATGCAACGCAGATTCGACAGCTTGAAAGGGCTGTAACTGGCTATTTCGATTATATTGAGGATCTGATTGAGCGTGAAAACACATTCACAATGGAGGAATTTGAGGCAAGCGTCAACGAGTTTCTGAACTTCCGCCGCTATGAGATTCTCCGTGATAAAGGAAAAATCTCCAAAAAGCAGGCGGACAAAAAGGCAGAAACAGAATACGACGTATTCAATAAAACGCAGAAAATCACCTCTGATTTTGACAAGTCCGTGAAGAAAATGCTGGAATCCAAGGGAGGAAAGCACAATGTGTAAAACGAAAGACATCAACATTGCATGGATTGATGCCAAAAAATCCACTGTCGGCTATGAAATTCCGATGACTTGATATTTTTATAAATATCAGGAAACCAAAGCAGTGGATGAAATTTTGAATAGAATCATAGAACTTGAAGAAGTTTCATCTTCGCTCAAGAAACTATTTGAATAAGGTTTGAGGTGAAAAAATGAAAACTGCGGAACATATTAACTTACCAGATTACTTGTTTCAGCCACCTATAACACAGGACTACTTAATTTGTTATATAGATTTATTAGGCTCAAAATCAAATATATCTGAAAATGATGACGAAATCTTTGAAAATATTTATAGTGCATATAGTGTAGCATTGACTATGAACGAAACAAAGGTGTTTGACAGGTTTGAATTTAAGGTGTTTTCTGATAATATTCTTATTGCTCAGAAAGTTCCTGATAAAACAAATTTTGAAAGTGTCTTTTCCATTTATACGAATCTTTCGAAATTTCTACTACTATTCCTTTTTCAATTTGCGAAAAGAAACATCCTTTTTAGGGGTGGGATAACCCTGAATTCTTTAGCAATAAATGAAATGATGGTTTGGGGTAAAGGTTTATCAGAGGTAGTATACTATGAAGAGAAACTTGCTATTTATCCTCGTATTATAATATCTAATTCTTTAATTGAATTTTTCAAAGCAAACATCCTTGAAAAAGAGTTTTTTGATGAAAAATACTTTTGCTTGAAAGATACTGATGGTTTATATTTCTTTGATTATATAACCTATGCTGAATTACCAGATGCTGAATACATCTTAACAAAAGGATATAAAGAGTTTTGCGAAAAGGTAAAAAAGGAAACAGACATCAAAGTTTTACAAAAGTACAACTGGCACAAGCAATATCTACGCATAGCAAAAGATATTTTTAATGAGTATTATGGTGAATTTAATCCGATAAGATGGGATGAAGAAACATGAGAAATATGAAAGACAGCGGCATTGAATGGATTGGGGAGATTCCTGTTGGGTGGGAGATAATTCCCAATAAACGTATAATGAGAAAGGTGAAAAATGTATGCGAAAAATATAATGGTGAAGATGTTTTATCTTTAACTATGAATGGTGTTATAAAGAGGGATTTGGATAATCCGAGCGGAAAAATGCCATTGTCTTTTGATGGCTATCAATATATTAAAGCAGGTAACTTGTTAATGTGTTTATTTGATATTGATGTAACCCCAAGATGTATTGGTGTAGTAGAAAATGATGGCGTTACAAGTCCTGCATATAGCCAATTTGAACTGAACAAGAACGCACATCTGAAATACTATTACTACTATTATCTTAATTTGGATTACTCAAAACAGCTATTACATCTCGCAAAGAATTTACGACACTCATTGACTGAATCACAATTAGGTGAAATATTAACCCCCATCCCGCCATATAAAGAACAACACCGCATCTCCACCTACCTCGACACCAAATGCGAAAAGATCGACAGCATCATTGCACGTCAGCAGGAGGTCATCGAAAAGCTGAAAACCTATAAGCTCTCCGTCATTACCGAGGCAGTCACAAAGGGACTGAATCCTGATGTGAGGATGAAGGATAGTGGAGTTGAGTGGATTGGGGATGTGCCTGAGCATTGGGAGATAACAAAATTTAAATATCTTTCTTTGGAAATAGGTGACGGAATACATACAACGCCAGAATATGATTTAGCTGGTTCGATTTATTTTATAAACGGCAATAATATTGGTTTTGATAATTTGGTTTTCAAAGACAATACCGACACCATAAACGAGGATGAGTACAAAAAATATAAACCTTCCCTGTTAACAACGGATACAATTTTAATTACATTGAACGGTGCAACATATGGAAAAACATCATTTTATAATAGTGAAAAAGTGTTGCTTGGAAAGAGTGCAGGATACATTACTTTAAAACCAACTGAAAACAAACGATTTTTACGATATTATTTGCAAAGCAATGCTGCAAAACTAATAATGGAAATTAGTTTGCTTGGTTCGACTATCGCTAATTTGTCATTAAATACATTAAAGAACTTTTCTATGTCATATCCGCCCAAAAACGAACAATGCGAAATTGTAGAATATCTCGACAAAAAATGCTCCGCAATTGACTCTGCCATCGCCAAAAAACAGGCGATCATTGAAAAACTCACCGCATATAAAAAATCCCTCATTTATGAGGTTGTAACGGGAAAGAGAGAGGTGTAATAATGAAAGATTTTTTTCAAGGATTTAATCTTGATACATTGCTTGCACTTATTAGTTGCATTACTGGCATAGTTGCATTATTCTTAGGAGGCTCGGCTTACAAAAAATGTAAAATAAACAAAAATTCATTTAATGATAAAAAAGAATACGGCGATAACTGTACTGATAATTCTCAAAAAGCAGTCGGTAATATTATTAATAATAACTGCGATGTTCAAGCTTTGACGGCTTTAACAAGAGAAAATTTTCAAGTAAGTTTAAATCAAGCCTATTCAGTTTTTGAACAGAAAGCAACAGATAATCTGCACAAAATTATTGAGGAAACCCACAGAATTATACAGGAAAATAAAATCAACCTTGGTTCTTTCACAACAATTGACTGGATTAACCTTTATTTTGAAAACGCTAAAACCACTTCTGATGAATATATGCAAAATATATGGGCAAAGATACTTGCGAAAGAACTTGAAGCTCCTGGAAGCTTTAGTTTTCAAACTTTGAATGTGTTAAGAAATATGTCTGTTGACGATTTTAAATTATTTGAAAAAATGTGTTCGCTTCAAGTAGATTGTAAATTGTTAACTGGTAGTATTTATCATAAATATGGTTTAACATGGTTAAATAGAGTGCGTTTAAAAGAACTTGGGTTATTAAATTTGGATAGCTCTGAACAAACAAACATCATATCTCCTCTTAAAAATAATGCAACTGTGTATTGTGACCAGTATGTCATTGTTTTTACTAACATTTCTAATAAAGATATAGAGCATAAATTTGATATTCATTTGCTATCATCATCTGCAATCGAACTCACAAAAATAGTAGATATGCAAGCGAATGAGCAATTTATAATTGACTATACTCGTGAGATCTCAAAGAAAAAACATACGAATATAAATATCAGTTTACATAAATTTGTGTCGCAAAAGGGAGATCAAATCACTTATTCTGAAGAAGACTTATTAAATCAAGAAACCAATTCGACTAATACTACAACAGAGGTGTAAACATGCCAGACTTCGACTACAAAGAAAAACGCTTTGAACAGGACATCGAGGAATATCTCACCACCCACGGCGGCTACTGCAAAGGCGACCCGAAAACTTTTGACCGCAAGCTCGCCCTTGATGTGAATACCTTTGTTTCCTTTATCAGGACAAGCCAGCCGAAAGCGTGGGAGCGTTTCGAGAAAATCTACGGCGGCGACAGCGAAAAACAAATCGTGGAGCGTTTCTGCCGTGAAGTAAAAATGGTAGGACTGTTGAAAGTGTTCCGTCAGGGCTTCACCGACAGGGGCATCAAGTTCCGTGCCGTATTCTGGAAGCCCGAAACCTCCATCAATGAAACAAGCCGTAAGCAGTATGAGAGCAATGTCCTCCACTGCACAAGACAGCTCCATTATTCCCTGCAAAACGAAAACAGCATTGATATTGTGCTGTTCATCAACGGTATTCCTACCGTTTCCATGGAGCTGAAATGCCAGTTCACAGGGCAGGATACCTCGAATGCGATCAATCAGTACAAGTTCGACCGAGCAAGCAAGGACGCTATTTTCGAGTTCAAGAACAGAGTGCTGGTGCATTTTGCCGTTGACCTTTCCAATGTGTATATGACAACACGTCTGGAGGGTGCTTCAACCTATTTCCTGCCGTTCAATCAGGGCAGTAATGGTGCTGGCAATGTGGGCGGCAAGGGAAATCCGATCAATGAAAATGGCTATGATACAGCGTATCTCTGGGAACAGGTGCTTGTTAAGGACAGACTGCTTGAAATCCTGCATAAGTATCTGCATTTGCAGGTAGAGCGTGATGACAAGGGCAATGTGAAATCTGAGCGAATGATTTTCCCTCGTTATCATCAGCTTGATGTGGTGACAAGACTGCTTGCCGATGTCAAGGAAAATGGTTCTGGCAGGAATTATCTGATTCAGCACAGTGCAGGCTCTGGCAAGTCCAATTCTATTGCGTGGCTTGCACATCGTCTGTCGGGACTGCATGACAACAAGGATGAGAAGATTTTCCAGTCGGTGATCATTGTCACGGACAGACGAGTGCTGGACAGCCAATTACAGAATACCGTGTATCAGTTCGATCATGTTGAGGGTGTTGTGCAGAAAATTGACAAGAACGCAAAACAGCTTCAGGAAGCGATTGAAGCAGGTACGGGCATTATCATCACGACTTTGCAGAAATTCCCTGTGATTTACAAGGAAGTCAATTCTGCGAATAAGCGTTTTGCGGTGATCATTAACGAGGCACATTCTTCACAGACAGGCGATGCTGCAAAGAAGCTGAAACGGGCATTGGCGGATACAGAAAAGGCTCTGGAAGAAATGGCAGAGCTGGAATACGAGGAAGAAAGCAAGCGTAAGGATGATGAGGACAAACTTCTTGACGAACTTGCATCACAGGGCATTCACGATAATCTGTCGTTCTTTGCATTCACAGCCACGCCCAAGGATAAAACCTTGCAGATGTTCGGACAGCGTGATGCAAACGGAAAATACCACCCGTTCCATATCTACTCTATGCGACAGGCTATCGAGGAGCATTTTATTCTGGATGTACTGCAAAACTACATGACGTACAAAATGTACTATAAGATTGCCAAGACCATTCCCGATGATCCAGAGTTGGATACAGTGGCAGGTGTCAAGGCGATCCGTAACTATGAAACCCTGCATCCGCATAATATTTCGCAGAAAACAGCGATCATGCTGGAGCATTTTCTTAACATCACACGGCATAAAATCGGCGGAAAAGCAAAGGCAATGATTGTAACTCCATCCCGACTTCATGCGGTACGATATGTACTGGAATTCAAGAAACAGATTGAGGAGAAAGGCTATTCCAATCTGGATGTGCTTGTAGCATTTTCGGGTGAGGTGGAGGATAACGGCGAGAGTTATACCGAGGAGAAGATCAACAAGACCAAGGATGGCGAAACCATCAAGGAAAAGGCACTTCCTGCGGCATTCCATACCGATGATTTTGGTATGCTGATTGTTGCAGAGAAGTATCAGACAGGCTTTGACGAACCTCTGCTGCATACAATGTTTGTGGATAAGCAGCTGTCAGGTGTCAAGGCAGTGCAGACACTTTCAAGATTGAATCGTACTTGCCGTGGCAAGCTGGATACATTCGTACTGGATTTTGTCAACAGTGCAGAGGATATCAAAAAATCCTTTGACCCGTATTATGAAGAAACGGTTCTCGAAAAGGAAACCGACCCGAATGTTGTATATGATTTGAAGAATACACTTGATGAATACAGAGTGTATCAGCAGGTGGAAATCAATAGCTTTGCAGATGTGTGGTATTCTGCATCCAATCAGGAATACGGCGATCTGGGCAAGCTGAAAGCCAAAATGCAGCCTGCTTTGGACAGATATATGGCTCTTGAGGATGAGAAGAAGGATATGTTCAAATCTACACTTGCAAGATTTAACCGTATCTACGCATTCATCACACAGGTATGCCGTCTGTTTGATAAGGAACTGCATAAATTCAGCATCTATGCGAAATTCCTTGCAACAATGCTCCCAAAGGGCTGTGCGGAGCATGTCTATGTGGACGATAAAGTACTGCTTGAATACTACAAGCTGCAAAAGGATTTCGAGGGTGCAATCGAATTACAGGCAACGGAAGAAGGCTTCACACCCATTACTGGCGAAGCTGGCAGACGGGAAAAGAAAAAGGATCCGCTTACTGTTATTATTGATAAAATCAACGAGAAGTACGGCACTGCGTTCACGGAAATGGATAAGGTGCTGCTCCAGATTGAGAATGACTATGCAATGCAGGACAAGTGGAAGAGTTATGCCAAGAGTAATGATTTCAAAACCTTTATGCTCCTGTTTGCAAAGGATTTCCCTGAAATGGCTGCTTCACGCTACGAGCAGAACGAGGAGTTCTTTGTCAAGATGTTCTCCGATCCTGAGATGATGAAACAGGTAATGGAAACGATAGGCAGTGTGGTTTATGAGAGGTTGAAGAAGTAAGCCTTTATACATATTTAAGGAGTGTGCATCATGGAAAATATACAGATAACCTCAGAAGGGATACAGAAAAACCTACGTAGAGTAAAACCATATGATGCGATTTGTGAATATATATGGAACGGTTTTGATGCTGGTGCTTCTGTTATAGAAATTGAATACAAGGTTAATGAATTAGACGGAATCAATTTCCTGAGTGTTAAAGATAATGGCAGCGGTATAAGTCATAAGGATTTGCCCTATAAATTCAAGCCATTTAATAATTCTGAAAAATATCAGAGTCGTGAAGAAAATCTACATCATTCTATTCCTCACGGAAAGAATGGTGTAGGCAGATTGACCTTTTTCAGTTTTGCTACTGATGCTGAATGGAAAACAGTATATTCTGATGATTCAGGAAAAAATAAGGGGTATTCTATTTATATGAATAGCTCTTGTTTGCACGAATATAATCCGAATGACGAAAAAGAGCCAGCTGATACTGATGAACAAACTGGTACAATAGTATCTTTTAACAATGTTTTTGGTATTAATAGTGAGGAGTTAGTTCAAACAATAAAAGATAAATTCTTTTGGTTTATATGTATATATTCATATAAACATTATGCCATCAGGATAAATGGAGAATCAGTGGATTTTTCATCAAAAAAGAAAGCAGAATTTCCTATTGATGTTTCTAATGAAGCAGATGTTAAGCATAACTTTGAAATTACAGCTATTCTGTGGAACGACAGCTTGGGATTGGAATACTCAAAATACTATTTTATCAATTCTAATGGTGAAGAAGTTTATAAAGAAAACACAACACTCAATAAAAAATCTGATGAATTCTGGCACAGTGTTATTATTAAAAGTGATTATTTTGATGATTTCAGCTTTAAATCTTGTGATGAAGGACAGATGTCTTTCACTGCTGGAAAAAACGATACAGAATATAAAGCGTTGCTTGAGGTTATCAATACTCTCCTTATAAAGAAGCGTCGAGAATATCTCAAAGCTGCCTCTGAAGCTTATATTGAAAAATTAGTAAGTGAAGAAGCGTATCCTACATTTGACGATTCAGACTTTTTGGATAAATATCGTAAGGAGCAACTTGATAGCATCGTATCTTCTCTTTATCAGGCAGAGCCCAAAATCTTTACAAGCTTAAATATATCCCAGAAGAAGATTTTCATAAGGCTCATAAACACAATTATGAATAGCAGTGATAAAGAAAGCCTATTTAAGGTGATTGAAGAAGTTGTAGAACTCGACGAAAATGAGAGAAAAGATTTAGCCGATTTATTAGGGAAAATGACACTTGCCAATATTCTTTCCGCAATAAAGCTGATAGAGGACAGGATAAGAGTTGTACAAGCATTAAAACAAATAGTTTTCAATAAGGAGTTCAATGCTTATGAAGTGCAGCACGTACAAGCAATTGTTGAAAAGCATTACTGGCTATTTGGTGAACAATATCATTTGCTTACATCAGCTGAGCCAGATTTCAATGAAGCACTTCGCAGATTGTTATTTGCCAAAACAGGAAATGCTGAATCTGTTACGGTTGATCATGAAGATGTCAATAAAGAGATGGATATCTTTATGAATAAGCAAAGCAGAACCTCAGGTTATTTTGAAAATGTAGTTGTTGAGTTGAAAAGACCTTCTGTTTCAATTGGTGAAAAGCAACTTTCACAGATCAAAAAATATATGCGTGTTATTCAGTCTGATGACAGATTTAATTCTTCTGATTCAAAGTGGGTGTATTATTTAATAGGAAATCATTTTACAACAGATAATTATATTCAAGGCGAACTGGAAACTAACAAACACCATGGAGAAAGTGGATTGGTCTTTAGTGCTGCCAACCACAAGATATATGTTAAGACATGGGCTGAAATATTTGAAGATTTCGAAGTGAAAAGCGAATATTTGCTTCAGAGGTTAAAATTCGATAAACAGCTGTGGTTGGAAAAGCATAATAGCGCAGACGATGCTGTTAGTAAAGTGACGGATAATTCGGCTTGCCTTACTGAATTGCTTGTTCCACAAAAATAATTGATTAGCCTGTTCTTTTTGAGAGCAGGCTTTTTCATTGACAAATCCCGAAAAATGTGGTAAAATAATAATATAAATACGGTTCAAAAATTATGAATTTCGTTAGGAGGTTGGTACATGATTTTCGGCTATTGCAGATGTTCCACAAATGAAACAAAACAAGATGTAAATAGGCAACGAAGAGAGCTTCAAGGTATGGGAGTAACTCCAGATAAAATATTCATGGAGTATGAAAGTGGCACTAAAGTAAACAGACCTGAGTTGATTAAATTGCTTAATACAGTGCAAACGGGCGACACGATAGTTACAACGGAAATCAGCCGAATCACCAGAAGCACCAAGCAACTCTGCGATATCATCGAACTCGTTAAGCAAAAGCATTTAAAACTCATCATTAAAGACAGTATCACAATAAATTGTACAAATTCTGATTCCATTGACCCTATGACAACGGCGTTTTTACAGATTGCAGGGGTGTTTTCTGAACTTGAGCGCAACATGATAGTAGACAGAGTTCGCAGCGGAATGTCTAATGCCCGAGCAAAGGGCGTGAGATTAGGTAGACCCGCACTGACCGTTGACAAAATTCCTGCTAAAGTAGTAGCACTATTTGATAGATACCGAAATAATCAACTCACCAAAACCGAGTATGCGAAGCTCTGCGACATCAGCCGCCCCACCCTCGACAAATACATCTCAATTATGACGGATAAATAAGCAATTGTAAAAATAAAGAGTGTAAATGAAATAATCAGAATTACATACGCTTTTACCACATTTTTCAGCATTTGAAAAGCTGAAAGAGCGTGTAAAGGAAATCAACTGATTTATTTTACATAAATAAACATGAAATTTTAGGATATAATAATATGGTTTACAGTTTTAATTGGTTTTTAGCAAGATGAATGATTAAAAATCAAATTGAAAATAAATCTTAAAATAGTCAAAAGGAGATGTAGACTATGAAATCTGTACTACTTGGAAATGGAATTAATATACAATTTGGTGGAAAAGCTTATTCAAACTATTTCATTATGGAGAGAATAAGATATCGTGCAAAATTGGACAGTTATCTGCAATTGTTCGGTAATGTATTAACCAGTTGCGAAATAGTAAGTATATTGGATGGATTCGTTAACATCGCAAACGATTTAAGAAATGGCGCATATGACCAATATATGGATGGAGACAAAGGTATAGAGGAAGCCATTAAGGATTTCAAATGTAGATATAATGCTAATATAAATGCATCTTATGAAATAATGCTTGAAGATTGGTTTCTTCTTGTACAGGTGTTTTTCTTAAAAAACAATGATTTAACAGATAAC
The DNA here is from genome assembly GCA_017513795.1 of Ruminococcus sp. Classification (GTDB taxonomy): domain Bacteria; phylum Bacillota; class Clostridia; order Oscillospirales; family Ruminococcaceae; genus Ruminococcus. The sequence goes on along the minus strand of JAFXEJ010000044.1, from coordinate 4,605 downwards.
AAAACTGCTGCAATTCAAGGGTTTGAAAGACTGATACTTGATGCAATTTATAACGGTGGAAAAATACAAGAGCTGTTTAAAAAAATGCCAAGAAAAGTTAAACGGTTCTTTAATACCTATGATAATATATTTACATTAAATTATGATAACAACCTTGAAATGCTTACAAAAAAGACAGTTTTTCATCTTCATGGTGATTTCAGTGTCCTTGCTAATAGCGAAAATATTGATAATGTTCAAGGATATATTCGTTCGCAGAGAAAAAACTTGGCTATTATAAAAGGAATGGAGCATTGTTTTTGTAATGCATTGCTTAACTATAGCGGATTACTAAAATATAAAACAGCAAAAGATTTTCATAATTTGATTATTGCTTCAAATAAATTTAAGTCACAATATGAAAACGACCCTGTTTTTCGTGAGCAATTATCTGATTTAAGCAGAAGCAATCCATATGAATACGAAATGATAATGACAAAAATAGAACATCCAGAACTCAATATGGCGTCAGAATATCACTTCGACAGATTTGAAACTATATCAGATGAACTTCACATAATAGGAATGTCGCCAAATAACGATGCCCATATTTTTAATCTAATAAATAATAATAAGGCATTAAAAAAAGTGGTTTTCTATTATTTTTCTGAAACAGAAAAAAATTATATTGAAGAAAATTTTCCAAAAGAATTATTCAGTTGTGAGTATGTTGGGGATTTATGGAAAATATTGGATTGCGTTAAGCCTAAGTATACTTTTAATTATCGTATTCCATCTGATATTGATAACTTTATCTCTTGTTTTAATGTGCTATCTGAAAGCGTTGCGACTAAAGAAAATGTTTTAAATGAAATCGCTCAGATTCCTCAATTTGAAATGGAGCGATTATGCAAACTTGTTAAGGAAGATATGCAGATACGAAATCCAGAACACAAGCCAACTAACGAGGATGAATTCCGTAAATCTACAGCAAGTATCAGTTATATAGCATTACAAGAAGGAATCTTGCCATCTACACTTTATTTGATTTGTGTTATGAATTTTCATTTTATTAAAGACAACTGATGAAATGTCCTTCAAAAAATACTAAGCCGCCGTGCATTGATTGCAGGCGGTTTTCTTCGTAGTGATATAGTTTTGTAGAGATATGCCTTTTGTTTTGAATTTCGGATTTGGACAACTTTTGGACAACTAAGTTACTACAAGTTATTCCAATGTAGAGAAAAGATGTAGTTTTTCTTTTCGCTAACTTGTTGTAAAATGCGCATATTTACGCTGTTTTCAAAGATACGAGAACTTAGCGTAATTAGTTTGATTTTCTCAAAGAGATAATTTTATCCCTACTGGGACTTATACAAAATCCCCGATCCTACGCGGTTCGGGGATTTTTTTGTTATTCTGAGGACAGCTGAAAATCAGGCGGTATCCAACAAGTATCCAACACGTATCCAACAAATTTTGCTTTGTTTTATAAAAAAGTGCCGCGATTAACGCAGCACTTAAAATAAAACTATATCATTTAAAAAGCTCGCCAAGTGTTGCATATTCCAGCGGTGTTCCAGGATTTGAATATTCAGCAACCTGATGATTGCTATATAAATGCGTTTCAATTATCATATCATTTTCAAACTTAATATTTGAAACAGATTCTCCTCCCATGTGAGCACGATGAATAATAAGTTCTCCACTATTTGATTCACAAAGTACTGCGTGAGCCGCGCTAATTGCATCGACAAATACTGCTTCATTATTTTTTGCAGTATATATTTGATACTGTGCATCAGCTTCGCCTAACCCTGTCTCCACTATAAGCTCTGTTGTACCATCGTTATTGATGTCATAGAAGAAACACTCATTATACTCAGTATAATTCATATAAGTATCATAAAGGATTTTCATATAATCAACAAACGCACATTTTAAGTAATCACCAGAAACATATCCGATAAGATTGCCTTTTTTAATGTAAAACCAATTTTCGTCATAGTCCTCAACGTAAACTTTCTCATCTTTATTTAAAGTACCAATAACATTTCCTGAGGTAGATGGACGATCTCTTACATTAAGGAAGCCTGTTGTAATTTTAACCACACCTTCAAAAGCACCATCATTATGATCAGTCACTGTCTCTTCTTTATCTGTTGGATTGTATTTGCCATAGATATAAATTCCAGTTGAAACGGCGTTAACATTACCGCCGTCGTTATCACCGAAACTAACTGCAATGTCATATTTGGCATCATCAATCATAATTTCTCCAAACGCTAACACTTTAGCATAATAAACACTATCATCAAATGGTGCTGGATCCTTAAAATCAACGTATTCTGAAAGTTCTTTATACGTCATTCCTACTTTCAAAGTTTCACACAGATATGCTCCGTTTTCTGCCCACACACCGCAAATTGAACGGTCATCAATAGAAGAAAGTTCATTTGGAAATTCAAAATGTATATCACCATAATCAATTTGTGATGTAAAACCTCCATTATCAATAAAAGAACCATTGTTTATTACATAGTCAGAACCAAACTCAGCAAAAACATCCGAATGCTCCTTATCAATAAAGCTTACAAGCTTCTGCTGTTTTAGCTGTTCCTTTGTTAATGCTGGTTCTGTAACTTCCGTTTTGGGTTCAGTTGTCGGAATTAACGTACTCGCCTCAATGTTCTCTTTTTCTGCTGAAGGTTCAGTAGTTTGACTTTCATCACCTTTATACTGCTTATAAACCTTTTTTATGTATTCCTCAAATTCTTCGTATGTAGTTTCAGTTTTTGGTGTACCGATATGATAGCTTTCAATTTCAGGGTATTTCTCACTTCCCTCAGAGAATTTTATAAACAAATGAGTGCCATCATAGATATTCTCACCGTCAAAATCAATTATATAACCGCCATCATCATCCGGAGTTTCTCCCCATAAAGGAGGCTCGCCGTCTTTGTCGCCGTATGCATCCTGGTGTGTCTCGTTAAGAAGCTCGCCTATTGTGATATCAGGAACAAATTTGAAATACTGTTTTTGCAGGTCTTTCTTGTCAAAAGATGGCAGCGAACCCAGTATGAAACAAACAACAATTCCTATGACAATGATTACCGCCGTTACAATTGCTATAACTTTAAATTTACCTTTAGTTTTCATATATACTCTCCTATAAATCACTTATCCACTCTGCGCTCATCAAGTGTAGCAGTCAGCCAGTTAACATTTCCGTCAACATACTCGTCCGCATATACCCACCACGAAACAGTATCATAATATGTTACACCGTCTTTAGTATAGTATATTTCAAGGTCGCCTTTAGTTGAAGTTGTATCATACGAAGCAACTCTGATTTCAGCTGAATCACAGTACTTTGCGATTATATCACAATATGGCTGACTGGTATTTCTATAATTGACATGATAAAGAAACTCACTGGCAACAAGTTCTGAATATTCAGTACCGTCCACATAAATTTCAACTTTATCGTCAATATAATCAGTAAGATTATGTTTTGACTGTCCCACGTCTGTTTGCTTATCCTTGCCAAATAAAAAATCAATTACTCCACCAGCAATCCATTTTCCCACTATAAATATGACAACAACTACAGCAATTAAGATTATAACTGCCATTACAGATGCAGCTTTATCTGCCGGAGTATCCTTTTTTTCGTCAGCGACTGCGTTTTGTCCTGGATTATTAGCTGATGTGCTGTTCATTTCTGTACCGGGCTCAGGTATACTTTTTTCATAATCTGCAACTAACATCGTACCACAATGATTGCAAAATTTGGCATCTTCTTTCATTTCTTTTCCGCAATTCCTGCATATCATAAATTAAACCTCCTGAAATTATTCTGTATCAAACATTATCTGATCACTTTTTAGGCTCAGTGATTTTTATAATTATAACACTAAAAGTTATAATTTCTCAATCCTTATAGTTTGTTTATATTTCATGAATAATTGTATAAAATTATAGTGAAAATTATCGAATTAAAGGAGAATTCCTCACTATGAAAGAAATAAACTATAAGGAAATGGGAGCCAGAATAAGGACACAAAGAGAACTTTTAGGGTATACAAGAGAGAAGCTTGCCGAAAAGCTTGATGTTTCTCCGAAATTCTGCTCGGATATTGAACTGGGGGTAAAAGGAATGTCACTGAACACCCTTGCCAAGCTCTCAGATATCCTCTGCATGAACGTAGATTACATCCTTTTCGGCGATCAACAGGTAAGCAAATCTGAGCTTGATACGCTCCTTGCGTTATTCTATCAGTGTCCTGAAAAGCACCGTTCAAACCTTATTACCATTGCAAGAGCTTTTATCAACTCAGCGTCGGAATAATCTCTGTATTTCTTCTTCCGTATGTACTGGATTCAGTCCGAACACCTTATATAGTCTCTCCTCAATAACCAGTCATTTCTAAAAGATTCCTATTTTCAACATCAAAAATGAAAAAGGACAAGACAAATTTGAAGAGGCGCAAAAGCAATGCCACAAGGCGGTCGATGTTCATTGCAATTATGCTGAGAACTATCGATGCTTTTGTTGTATCTTCTCTTTTTGTGAGCAGCAGACCAAGACCGAATCTGCGTTTTGCGAGACTGAACTTTCGCTCC
>JAFXEJ010000004.1 GCA_017513795.1 Ruminococcus sp. | reverse complement strand
TGGTTATAATGGTTATGAAAATAGAAATATTATATTCATTTATTGGATATAGATTGGAGCCGTTGTTTGATTTTATTATTAATGGTGCGTACGAAGAAAGTTCAATGAATTCACGAATAAAATATAGTGAATTAGCCTTTTCAAAAATTGATGAATCGTTATTATTTGGACATGGATTGGATTGTTTTCGTCGTATTGATGGTGCCTACGGTTCTTATTCACATAATAATTATACTGAGATATTATTTTCTTTGGGATTCGTTGGCTTTGTTATATATTATTTACCATACATATCAAATATTAAATACTATATATCGTCTATGTTAAGAAAAGATAACGAAGTCGTTGTAACTGTGGTGTTTATTTCAGTGTATTTATTATCTGAACCTTTTAGAGTAACATATTATAATAGAGCTTTCTTAATTATTCCCCTTATGTGTTATTTATATTTGTCAGATAAAAAATTGGATATAAGAGAGGATATTGAAATTTTAACAGAATAAAAAATTAGATTGGGAGAATGATTGCTAATGAAGATTAAGAGTTTTATTAAGTTTCTGCTTAGTCGGGATTATCGCTTTATTCTTTTTTCGGCGAAAGGTATGAGTGTTAATATTCCATCAAAAGACTTTATTTCAAAGATGTATAAGATAAAAATAGGGAAAAAACTCAATCTTGCAAAACCACACACATATACAGAAAAACTTCAATGGTTAAAACTTTATGACCAGCGTCCTGAATATACGATTATGGTTGATAAATGTGCAGCTAAGGAATATGTTGCCTCAAAGATTGGAGAACAGTACATTATTCCTACAATTGGTATATGGAACTCTCCTGATGAGATTGACTTTAGTTCCTTGCCAGAAAAATTTGTAATCAAATGCAATCATAATTCTGGGTTGGGAATGTATATTTGTCATGATAAGAATAAAATGAATATTTCAAAAGTTAAAAGAGATTTAAAAAAAGGGATGGCTCAAGATTACTATCTAACAGGTCGTGAATGGCCATATAAAAATGTGAAACGGCGTATTATTGCAGAGAAGTATATGGAAGACAGTACTTATAAGGAATTAAGAGATTATAAGTTTTTTACATTTAATGGTGTTCCTAAAATACTTTATATTACTCAAGGACGTGGAGCGGATGGTGCTACCGTGGCAGATTTCTTTGATATGGATTTTAATCATCTTCCTCTTACCATCGATCACGATATGGCTGAAACGCCTCCAGATAAACCTGAATGTTTTGATGAAATGAAAAGATTAGCTGCCATACTTAGTGAAGGAACGCCACAGCTTCGTGTGGATTTTTATGAAGTGGACAGAAAGGTTTATTTCGGAGAGATGACGTTTTTTCACTGCAGTGGTTTTGAAGCTTTTCATCCAAATGAATGGGATAAGATTTTTGGAGAGTGGGTAACGCTCCCTGCGAAGCGAACTGAGAAATAACAAGTATATTAACGCTGTAGGCGTTTGTATAAATAAAAATAAAGGAGTAGAGAAAATGGCACGAAAATCAAGAAAACGCATGGTAGCCGCAGTTCTGTCGCTTGTTATGGCTGCAAGCGCAGTACCTTCATCATCATTCGCAGCAATAGCGAACTGGGAAGATACAAATATCGTATATGACAGCGACACATTCGGCACAAACGGTTATTACAATGTAATCTCCAAGAAGGATTACGTACTCGTACCCGGAGCAGCAGTAGAATCAGAAATCGTTCTCAACAATGCATCCGGAACACGCAGACAGGTACTTCATGTAATTGAAGTTGACCCGTCAAATCCTGATGTATCCATCGTTCCCGGATACAATCAGATCGATAAAGATGTGACACAGGAAGCAAACTGGTCACACAAGGAACTTACAGAAATGGCAAAGTATTACGAGGATAATCTCGGATACAACATTGTCGGAGGTATGAATACAGACCTTTACTATGATACATACGCTCCTCGTGTACTTGTATACAACGGCAAGGATCTCAGTGTAAAGGGAAAAAATGCACCTTCATCATCAATCCTCTATGTATTCCAGGATGCTGAAGGAAACATCAGTTGTGAGGTAAAGGCATTCAACAGAACAGAATTCGACAGCTATCTTGCAGATGGTACACTTCTTCATGCAGTAGGTGTATCCTTCGGTATGGTTGTTAAGGATGGCGAACTTGTTTCAAAGACAGAAGAACGTACATCTGCTGCAGCAGCTCGTTCAATGGTAGGTGTAAAGGAAGACGGAACACTTGTAATCTGTATGAACGACGGACGTGGAGCAAATAACTCTGTCGGATTCTGTAATTATGAAGAAGGCGAAGCAATGCTTGCTCTCGGATGCAAGTGGGCTGCTAACTGTGACGGCGGCGGATCTTCTACATTCATTACAAAGCGTGTAGGTGAAGAAACGTTCACAATGCGTTCAGTTCCTTGTGATGGTGCGCAGCGTCCGACAGCGCATGGTATTTTTGTTGCTTCAAATGTTGCTCCCACAGGAGAACTTGATGTAATCAATATCAACTCTGAATACGATTATTTTGCACCCAATACTACATACGAATTTGGTGCAGAAGCAATTGATACACACGGATATTCAATGGATATGCCTGCTGATCTTATATGGGCACTGTCTGATGATTCATATGGTACAGTTGAAAACGGAGTATTCACATCAAACGGAACAACAGGAAGTGTTGAGATTCAGGCAATCTCAAATGGTTCTGTAGTTGGTACAAGAACAATAAATATTGCTGATCCTGATATATTTACACTTTCAGCAACTTCAACAGTAGTTCCGTATTCAACAGCAGATAAGATCAGAACAATCAGCATTCCGGTTGTTGCAATGATTGGTGAAAGCAATGTGTATTATGATAAAAATTCTGTTTCAGTAACGCTTTCTGACGAAAAAGCCGGTACACTTGACGGATTCAATTTCACAGCTACTGACGATACATCAATTTCAGGTGTTGATATCAATCTTGAATATATTTCAAACGGAGCAAAGCTTACATATTCTGTTCAGTTTGGTAAGGGCTCAGAAGTTATCTTCGACTTTGAAAATGGTGATAAGGCTGGATTCATGGGCTTTGAAGAAGCGAAGAAGTGGAGTCAGGATAACGGCGTAGAAAATACTCTTGTTGGTTCTGATCCCCTTGCTGGTCAGTTCAATGAATATCTCAGCAGTGAAACATTTACAGTAACTTCCGAGGACGGAGGTCAGGTAAGAAACGGCGACTACGCACTTGCATGGAGACTTGATAATACTGATGCTTCATTTGCAGACTGGTCATATAATGTACTGTTCAATACAGGAGATACAATCGTTCTTCGTGACGTTGCAAACGGTATGAAGGCTACAACTCTTGGTATGTGGCTCTATATTCCAGAAGGTGCTCCTGGTCTTGCTTTCCAGTCTCAGCTTTATACTAAGAATGCAGATGGTACTTATGCTTGTAAACAGGATCACTTCATGTTTACGTCAGCTGCAACTGGCAAACAGACAAATCTCAACTCTGCAACTGAAGCAGATATTCCTGAATCACGTTGGGTATATGCAACTATAGATATTTCTAAATATGATTATCTTTGCACACCTGTTGCAACTGATGAAGGAAATTCACGTTCACCTTCCATTATCCGTACATATGTACAACCTAAAACAGCAGACGAAATAACATTCTATATTGATGATATTACTCTTGATTACAGCTCTGCTGTTGATGACAGAGTGCTTCCTACAATTGCTGCACCTACATATTCAACATCAGATACAGCTGTTTCGCTCGAAAACGGCACAGCAATCAGCGGAAATAAGGTTGCATTCTCTGCTACAGTTACTGATAATACTGCCCTCGATCTTACTTCAGGCAAGATTTTCGTTGACGGTGTTGAGATCAGCGCTGCAATTACAGGCGGAGTTCTTTCTTCCAAGGAAGATGCAGTACTTGCTGCCGGCACACACACAGTTGCTTTTGAAGTAAAGGATGAACTCGGAAATCCTGCAAAGCTCACAAGAACATTTACAGTTTCCGGTGATGCAGTAGTTGAAATTTCTGGTCATAATGAATCCGGTGAAACACCTAAGGCACAGTCTGTATATTATGTTGACATCAACGCTGCAGATCTTGCAAATGTAAATAAGCTCACAGTTGATCTTAAGCTTAATAACGCAAACGTCTGGGAAACTGATGGTGCAATCGTGGCAGATGGATTCAAGGCTGATTTTGAATACAACGAAATTTCTGAGATACTTTCAGTTACAGTAGAAGCAACTGATGCTATAAAGTCAAAGTCACTCGACAAGACACTTGTAAGTATCCCTGTTCGTGTATGGACATTCGATCGTTATAACTATGTAAATAACACATACTATGCTCCGGCAGAATTGGGCAACAAGCCTGTTGTAAATATCGAATGTGATGTAGTATACGGTGAAATTTCACTTGCAGACAAAACAGTATCACCTTTCGGTGGTTCAATCAGCGTTGCAACTGAGCTTACAACAATTTCTTCACCTTATCACATTCATGATGAGGAACTTACAGTTCTGAATCTTGAGCCTACAGCAACAACTGCTGGTTACGAAAATCGTACATTCTGCGAAAGTTGTAAATCTGTAGTTGACTGGGGAACAATTCTTGAAGCTTCTGGTCATAACTATGAGATCGTTGATGGACAGTTTGTATGTTCTGATGAAGGCTGCGGTCATGTTTATGAATCCGGTACAGGTATCTTTGAGATGAATGATAAGCTCTATTATTCTATTGCTGGAAAATTGGTTACTGGATGGCAGAATGTTGACGGTGAGTACATTTATATTGATCCTGTTACAATGGAAGTACAGACAGGAACAGTTACTGTTTCAGGTATAACTTATAATACTGATGAAATGGGATTTGTATCACCTGTATGGGTTACTGACGCCAACGGAACAAAACTCAGCTATGGTCCTAAGTTCCACACTCGTGAATGGGTTGAATTGGATGGCGATAAGTATTATTTCGGAACAGACAGTTATGTATACACAGGACTTCGTTTTATAGTTGTTAACCGTAATAACATAAAAGAAGGTTATAAGCTTTATAATTTTACTGATGATGGCAAGCTTATAAAGGAAATGACAGATGCAAACGGCATAATAACCTCTGAAGTAGATGGAACATTTTATGTGGTAAATGGTAAATCTGTTTATGGTGGTCTGATGTTCATTGATGGTTACTATTACTATGCAAGAACATCTGGTGAAATCGTATGTGGAAAAAAATATGGAATCACAAAAACAAATGATCTTCTTCCTGCAAAAGCATATACTTTTGGTGAAGATGGTAAGATGCTGAATCCTCCTGAAGCACTTAAAAATGGAATTGTTTCAGAAGATGGCAAGCTCTTCTACTATGTAGATGGAGTAAAGACATACGGCGGACTTATACTTATTGACGGTGCATACTATTATGTAAGAACCTCCGGTGAAATTGTTGTAAACAGAGGTTATGGAATAACTAAGTCAAATGATCTTCTTCCTGCTGGATACTACAAGTTCGACGCAGAAGGTAAGATGATTGATGTACCTGTTGCAGAACCTGAGCCGGAAGTAAAGAACGGAATCTGTGCTGACGAAAGCGGCAAGCTGTTCTACTATGTAGACGGAGTAAAGACATACGGCGGACTTATGTTCATCGATGGTGCATACTACTATGCAAGAACATCTGGTGAAATTGTTGTAAACAGAGGTTATGGAATAACTAAGTCAAATGATCTTCTTCCTGCTGGATACTACAAGTTCGACGCAGAAGGTAAGATGATTGATGTACCTGTTGCAGAACCCGAGCCGGAAGTAAAGAACGGAATCTGTGAAGATGAAAACGGTAAGCTGTTCTACTATGTAGACGGAGTAAAGACATACGGCGGACTTATGTTTATCGATGGTGCATACTACTATGCAAGAACATCTGGTGAAATTGTTGTAAACAGAGGTTATGGAATAACTAAATCAAATGATCTTCTTCCTGTTGGATACTACAAGTTCGACGCAGACGGCAAGATGCTCAATCCTCCCGTGTAAAAATGCAAATTAAATAAAGCCTGGACTTCGGTCCGGGCAGCTGTACAGAATCAGAGCCTCCACGTGGCGTACAGCGGAAACGGCTTATTGCCGGCTGATCTGATATATTATGGAGTGGAATTATGTATTCAAAAATTAAGGGTTTATTAAATAAGCTTATACTTAAAATCAAATTTGGAAGTAATGTTTCGTTTAGCGGAATACCGTATTTTATAGTCCGTACACCAATATACGTTAAATCCGGAAAAGTTATGATAGGTAAAAATTTCTCCATGAAACAGCATTCGTATATAGCTGCTGTTAATGGAGGAAAAATCAAAATAGGAGACAATGTCGCAATTAACAGAAACTGCATTCTTGTGTGTCATGACACTATTTTGATCGGTGATAATTGTGCTATCGGACCAAATACGTCATTCTATGATCATGATCATAAATATGGGGATAATGGAATTGAGAACGGATTTAAAAAGTCTCCGATTATTATTGAAAATAATTGTTGGATAGGTGCTGGCGTTACAATTTTGCGTGGAACACGAATAGGAGAAGGCTCTGTAATCGGAGCTGGTACTGTTTTACACGGAAATATTCCGCCGCATTCATTGGTTACTGCAAATCGTGAACTTAATATTGTTCCAATTACCAGCAAAAAAGGGAGAATAACTGATGAAAAATAAACTCTCCAGAATTTTTTCATTTGCATTTAATTTTTTTAAATTGACATGTGCATGGTGTGTTCTTCATACAATTCAGCGAAAATTATTAAAACAGAACATATGGCTGATTCGTGAAAAACGTGATGAAGCTCGTGATAATGGATTCCATTTCTTCAAGTATTTAAAAGAAAGTCATAAGAATATCAATTCTTTTTATGTAATCACCAATAATTCTGCTGACAGACATAAAGTAGAAAAATATGGGAATTTAATTGAAGCTGACAGTTTCAGACATTGTATTTATTTTCTTGCTGCAAAATTCAGTATTGGTTCACAGCCATTTGGTGCATATCCGTTTTACTTCAGCAAGAAGGAATTGAATTTAGTTCAAAAGCTGTGCAACAAAAAGCAAAAGGTGATTTTTTTACAGCATGGAATAACCAAAGAAAAAATTCCTGTAGATTATTTTTTATATCATCGTTGCAATATAGACTATTTTGTTACAAGTACAAAAAGAGAGTATGATTTCATCAGGGAAACTTATGAATATCCGGAACACGCAATCGGATGTGACGGATTAGCTCGTTTCGATAACCTGTATACCTCTCATATTGTTGAAGATAAGATTTTATTGATGCCGACATGGAGAACATGGCTGGATGTAAAAGAAGATGCACAGAATCATTTTTATAAAAGTGAATATTATACAGCATATGCTGAAATTCTGAAAGATGAAGCTCTGATACAATATCTCAGACAAAACAATTATAAACTCGTTTTTTATATGCATTATAAATTGCAGCCTTTTGTCGAGGCATTCAGAACATTTGAAAACGATGTGATTGTAATTGCGGATAAAAATAATTATGATGTACAGGAACTGCTTATGACATCTAAACTAATGATTACAGATTATTCAAGTGTTTATTTTGATTTTGCATATATGAATAAGCCTGTGATATATTATCAGTTTGATGATCAAAAATTCAGGAGCGGTCATTTTGCTAAAGGCTATTATTCTTATGAAGATGATGGATTTGGCCCTTGTTTTGATAATTGTAATGATCTCAGGCAATATATCTTTAAAATGATAGACGAAGAGTGTCGGCAGCCTGAAAAATATGAACTTCGTGTCAAAGAGTTCTTTAATGTTCGTGATAATCATAATTGTGAAAGAACATATAACGCAATAAAAAAATTAGAAGAAGTATAAAAATGAAAAATAAAATTTTATGCAATATTATAGCTTCATTGATATTGGAAATAGTAACAGTGATTTGTTCGTTTATTCTTCCACGCATGATAATATCAGGTTTTGGATCGGAATATAATGGAATAACATCATCTGTTACTCAGTTTTTGTCTGTTGTCACACTTCTTCGCAGTGGTATCGGCGGAGTTACAAGAGCAGCACTCTATAAACCTTTGATGGAAAATGATGTTTACAAAATCAGTGGAATAATAAAATCTACAGAGCAGTTTATGCGAAAGATAGTGTATATTTTTTCCGCCTTTTTACTGTTGTTTGCAGCGTCATATCCGTTGTTGGTTTCTGAAGATTTCAGCTGGTTTTATACATTTACCTTAGTGTTGATACTTGGAATAACTACCATATCTCAATATTACTTCGGAATTACATATCAATTTCTGCTGATTGCAGATCAAAAAACATATATATACAACATTCTGCAGACAATAGCCACAATATTAAATACAGTATTTTCTGTTATTCTTATAAATATAGGCGTGGAATTTCGTTTGATGAAGCTTGTAAGTGCAATTGTTTTTGCTGCTATCCCGATTGTATTATATTGGTATGTACATAAAAAGTATACCATTCTGAAGGATGTTCCAAAGGATGATTCGTGCATCAGGCAGAGATGGGATGCATTCGTGCATCAGATAGCTTCATTTATCCATACAAATACGGACCTTATGTTGCTGACAATATTTACAAATCTTTATCAGGTATCAGTATATAATGTGTATTTCATGGTGGTATATGGCGTCAGAAGATTTGTGACTGTTTTCACAAGCGGTGTAGAAGCTTCTATTGGAAAATTAATTGCATCCAAGGACAAGCAGCTGGATAAATTCATAAGCGTGTATGAATTTGGAATGAACATTATTTCTACTATTGTATTTGTAAGTACAGCAATTCTGATTATTCCGTTCATGAAAGTTTATATGATGGATGTAGCAGATGTAAATTATATACGTCCTGCTTTGGGATATTGGCTTGTTTTTGCTTCTTTTTTGGCATGTATAAGATTGCCGTATCAAAATATAGTTGAATCAGCGGGGCATTTTAAAGAAACACGGAACGGAGCAATAACTGAAGCCGCATTAAATATCGTTTTGTCACTTGTTTTGATACATTCATTTGGCGCTGTAGGCGTAGCAGTTGGTACAGCTTTTGCGATGGCTTTCCGTACAATCCAATATGCATTATATTCATATAAACACATAATGGAAAGATCATATTTGATTCTTCTCAAAAGAATGATTACAACTTGTGTCAATATCGCCGTTATAATAATACCGTATTTCCTTTTAAAATTAGATGATGTTTTAAAAAATAATACTGACAATTATTTTACATGGATTACAGAATCATTCCTGATTTTTATGATTATAGCTTTTGTTTCAATACTGATAAACGCAATAAGTTATCATAAGCACTTTTTTGCCGCGATTAGCTTAATCACAAAATCAAAAAAACATAAGTGATCTGGAGGATAAAATGAATATTACAAATTATTCATCAATTTTAATCACCGGTTCTGCTGGATTTATCGGGGCAAATCTTGTGAATCGGTTACTAAAAGAGATGAATTCAGGTACAATAGTTTCCCTTGATAACATGAACGACTACTATGATATATCTTTAAAGGAATACCGTTTGCGTGAAATAGAATCAGCTGCTGAGAAGAATAAGAATGTCAGTTATCGTTTTATTCGTGGAAGCATAGCTGATAAAGCACTGGTAGATTCACTGTTTGAGAAATATCATTTTGATATAGTTGTAAATCTTGCGGCACAGGCTGGAGTCCGTCATTCCATCGATCACCCTGACGTATATATAGAATCAAATATCATAGGATTTTACAACATACTCGAAGCTTGCCGTAATTATCCGGTAAAGCATCTGGTATATGCAAGCTCATCAAGTGTGTATGGCGGAAACAAAAAGGTACCATTCAGTACAGATGATAAGGTGGATAATCCGGTGTCATTGTATGCGGCTACAAAGAAATCAGATGAGCTGATGGCTCATGCGTATTCAAAACTGTATAATATTCCTGCAACAGGACTCCGATTTTTTACAGTATATGGTCCGGCTGGCCGTCCTGATATGGCTTATTTCGGCTTTACAGATAAGCTTGTAAAAGGAGAAAAAATAAAAATATTTAATTACGGCAACTGCAAACGTGATTTCACATACATTGATGATATAGTAGAAGGAATTATGCGTGTAATGCAGAGTCCTCCTGAAAAGAAAAACGGAGAGGATGGACTTCCCATTCCTCCGTATGCACTTTATAATATCGGAGGAGGCGCTCCGGAAAATCTTCTTGATTTTGTTCAGATTCTTAGTGAAAAACTTGTGCGTGCAGAGGTTCTTCCGGCAGACTATGATTTTGATGCACATAAAGAGCTTGTACCTATGCAGGCGGGAGACGTACCTGTTACATACGCAGACAGTACAGCTTTGGAACGTGATTTTGGCTTCAGACCTTGTGTTACGCTGAGAGAAGGTCTGAGAAGATTTGCGGAGTGGTATAAGGAATTTTATCAATAATATAACCAAGTGCTCCGCTGTGGCGGAGCATTAAATTTTTCTTTACTTAATGTAGAAATTATGATATAATATTAAATATTGAATACAGGATATTATGAGGTATAATAATGATGATCAAACGAGATAACTACTCAGTGCAGTTATAACGACAGCAGATGTACTGAGTAATAACAGCTGTCAATAACTGCACTTTATGATTTATATAAATAATAAAGGAGTAGTTATATATGAACTCAAGTGAATTATTAAGCAAATGGAAACAGGAAGAAGAAAAGGCATAAATCATCGGTTGGAATTTCAGCTATTTAGAGGGGAGATTTCACTCCGATGAAGATGCTCTGCCATGGAACTATACGGACGTGATAAAGCGATATATGCATGATAATCACCGCATACTTGATATAGATACAGGCGGAGGAGAGTTTCTTCTTTCTTTGAGACATCCGTATCAGCTGACAAGTGCAACGGAGAGCTATCCGCCTAATGTAGAGCTATGCAGAAAAAAGCTTGCCAGTCTTGGTATTGATTTTCATGAAATGAGTGATTACTCAAAAATGGCTTTTGCGGATTCAAGTTTTGATCTAGTTATTGACCGTCACGGCAGCTATGATGCAAATGAAATTTACCGCATACTGAAATCTGGTGGTTTGTTTATCACTCAGCAGGTTGGCGAGGATAACGACCGTGAGCTTGTAGAAATGCTTCTGCCTGATTCACCGAAAGCCTTTGCGAGACATAATCTTAAATCGCAGACAGAGCTTTTTGAAAAGTCGGGATTCAAGATACTGGAGCAAGGAGAAGCGTTCCGACCTATAGCTTTTTATGATACAGCGGCACTTGTATGGTTTGCTAAAATTATCGAATGGGAATTTGTTGATTTTTCC
>JAFXEJ010000043.1 GCA_017513795.1 Ruminococcus sp. | reverse complement strand
TCGATAAACTTACCTATCATTGAGTGCTCAGAAGTACCGATGAGGTAGAGATCCTCGCCCTCGATCTTGTACATCATTCCCTCCATTTCAGCGAAGCTCATTACGCCTGTAACAACGTCGCTGCGGATCATAAACGGCGGAATATAGTATGTAAATCCCTTGTCGATCAT
Source organism: Ruminococcus sp. (assembly GCA_017513795.1). Classification (GTDB taxonomy): domain Bacteria; phylum Bacillota; class Clostridia; order Oscillospirales; family Ruminococcaceae; genus Ruminococcus. Next base: position 16,465 of record JAFXEJ010000043.1, on the reverse strand, counting down.
GAAATCTCTTGCGTAGGAAAGAATACAGCTCTGAAGCTGAGCAATATCGCCGCAGAGGTAGTAGAAGCCGTTTCCGCTTGTCTTTCTTGCGCTGTCGAGGTCAATTCCGTTAACCTTTTCCATGATATCAACGTGGTAGGGAACTTCAAATTCGGGAACAAAAGGCTCACCGAACTTCTCAACCTCAACGTTTTCACTGTCGTCCTTACCAATCGGAACGCTGTCGTCGATGATATTCGGGATAACGAGCATTATATTGCGGATTTCCTCGTTAAGCTTTGATTCAATTTCCTCAAGCTCAGCACGTCTTTTGTCGATTTCCTCGATTTCAGCAGTAAGCTTGTCAACATTTGCCATAGCCTCAGCCTTAGCAGCCTCGTCGTCGGACTTGTTGATAATAGCTTTGTACTTTCCGAATTCCTTGCTCTTTAAATTCTTCTGATTACGGAGATCGTCACCCTCAGACTTTGCCTTTCTGCACTGTTCGTCGAATTCGATAACCTTGTCTACGAGTTCAATTTTTTCATCCTGAAACTTCTTCTTGATGTTTTCCTTTACGATATCAGGATTTGTTCTTAAAAATTTAATGTCTATCATTTTTACTAACTCCTTAAAAATTATTCTTCTGTAAGCTTTTCTGCAATTGCGGCAAGATCTTCCTTGTCGTAAAATTCAAGAATGAGCGCACCCTTGTTCTTTCCGTAATCTACCCTGACCTTTCTGCCAAGACGTTCATTGAGGGAAAGCTCCATTTCCTTGAAATAGTTGTCGATTTTTTTATCGGATTTTTCAGGCAGGACTTCTTCTGAATCGGCATATTTCTGAGCCGCCTTTTCAACCTGACGAACAGTAAGTCCGCCGTCAGAAGCCTTCACCGCCATAGCAATAAGAAGCTCCTCGTCGTTGTCAAATCCGAGGAGAGCACGTCCATGACCTGCCGATATATCGCCGTTTTCAAGCATTTTAAGTACACGCTCAGGAAGCGCAAGAAGTCTCACTGCATTAGCGACAGCAGAGCGAGATCTTCCAACCATTTTCGCAACCTTATCCTGAGTCATGCCGTAATTCTCGATAAGCTCGTTGTATCCGGCAGCTTCTTCGACGGGATTGAGATTCTCACGCTGAAGATTCTCGATAATAGCAATCTGCATTGTTTCCATGTCGGAAAGCTCACGGATATTCACAGGAACCTCGTCAAGACCGAGCATTCTTGCAGCACGCCATCTTCTTTCGCCGGCAACTATCTGATAACCGCCTGTATTAAGCGGTCTGACGAGAATCGGCTGAAGCATTCCGTGCTCCTGAATTGAATCAGCGAGAGCAGAAATTGCTTCGTCACTGAAATTCTTTCTCGGCTGACTGCGGTTCGGTTCAATTTCGGAAATACGCAGAGTTCTTTTCACCTGAATTTCGCTTGTATTGTCCTCAAACAGCGAATCGAGGCCATTTCCTAAACCACCAATAGCCATAATTTACTCCTTTCTCAGGATTTTTTAAAAGTAAAAATTCCCCTTCTTTTTTTCTGCGGAAGCTCAAGCTTTTCGCCAAGAATCTCATGGCAAAGCAGTTCATAGGACTCAGCGCCCTTGGAATTCTTGTCATAATACATGACAGGTTTTCCGTGACTGGGAGCTTCCGAAATTCTGACATTTCTCGGAATCTTCGTCTTGAATACCTTATTCGGGAAATATTTTTCAACCTCAGAAACAACATCATTCGCAACGTTAAGACGTCCGTCAAACATTGTAAAGAGTATTCCCTCGATATCAAGTGAAGGATTGTAATTATTTTTTACAATTTTATTTGTATTTACAAGCTGGGAAAGTCCCTCCAGTGCGTAAAATTCCGCAAGCATCGGAACAAGCACCGTATCACATGCAACAAGGCTGTTAATTGTGATAAGCCCGAGTGCCGGAGGACAGTCTATCAGAATGTAATCGTAATCAAGCTTGCAAGTAAGGAGCTGCATTTTCATGCGGTTCATTCTGTTTTCATAGCTGACAAGTTCCACTTCGCAGCCGGCAAGACTTTCAGTTGCCGGAAGAAGGGAAACATTCTTGAACTCAGTATGAATCACAGCATCCTGAATGCGGGTTTTTCCCGTTAATACGTCGTATGTCGAAGCTTTAACGGATTTTTTCTTTATACCAAAGCCGGTGGTCGTGTTTCCCTGAGGGTCAGAATCTACACAAAGAACTCTGAAATCTCTGGAACCAAGGTATGCAGCGATATTTACAACGGTTGTAGATTTACCGACGCCGCCCTTTTGATTCGCCACGGCAATAATTCTTCCCATGAAATCTTTCCTTTCAAAATTTATACTACTATTATATCACGTTTCAATGAGAATGTAAATATCAATTGCAAATTTTTTGCAGAAAAAAATGTTTCACATGAAACAACTCTTAAATGTTTCACGTGAAACAATTCTACATCAGGCTTTCTTCTGAATCGGAATACGAACACGATATTCTATGTAATCCTCATTCTGAATTTTTCTTGAATCAGCAGAAATCCCAGCCGCCTGCATAGTTTCTACAGCCTTATTAATAGTATTCACGAACATTTTAACATTCTGGAACACTTTAGAACGCTTTTTGTAGCTTGCTCTTTCCTTCTGAAGTCCGATGAAATCCTCAATTAATTTTTCAGATTTTTCTACATTTAGATTATGTTTGATTATTTTATCAAGAACTAATAATCTTTCCTCCGGACTTGCAAGCTTCAGTAACGCTCTTGCGTGGCGTTCAGTAAGATTGAATTTCATAATCAAATCTCGTTCTGGCGGAGTTAATCTTAATAAACGAAGCTTGTTTGCAATTGTACTCTGTGCTTTTCCAAGTTTTGCAGCAGCGTCTTCCTGTGTCATTCCGTAATATGTAATCAATTTTTCAATCGCAACTGCTTCTTCGAAGAATGATAAATCTTGTCGCTGTATATTCTCGACAAGTGCTAATATTGCGGAATTTCTTTCACTGATATCATGAACTATGCACGGAACTACTGACAAGCCACCTAATTTTGCAGCACGAAGTCGCCTTTCGCCTGCAATCAGCTCAAATTTATCTTTGTATCGACGAACTGAAAGTGGCTGAAGTATGCCATTCTGCGCTATTGAGTCAGCAAGTGCAGCAATTTCATTGTCCGGAAAATGTTTTCTTGGCTGATGCGGATTCGGAACTATCTGCTTTATGTCAATTTCGATCACCTTATTTATTGATTTTTCTTTTGTAAAATTTAAAAATCCAGCCATTTTATCTACCTCTAATCATATTACTTGGGATTTCCCTGTAATATAATTCTATCACCTTCCGGAAATAATTACCACAAAAAAAATTCGACAGAATTCTGCATTCTGTCGATTTTTTCGCCATATTATTTTAAATTCAAAGTGGTTTCTTTTTAATCTGAGCGCTGTTTCGGGGATATTTTGTCGGAGTTTGCGATATTTTCTTTATCTCGATAATACGTCTTTCTTTATTTTCAAGGACATATTTTGTTTCACGTGATACATTTCCGCCCAGAATCTCTACAGCATTGTTCGCTGATGTGATATCCTCGCTCGGACCTTTCATTGAAATAAATCTTCCTCCGACCTTAACAAAAGGAATGCAAAGCTCACTAAGCGTCGAAAGATTTGCTACTGCACGGGCACATGAAATATCAAATTTCTCCCTATATTCCGAAGTTTTGGAAAAATCCTCCGCCCTGCCATGAATAAATTCAGCTTCTATTTCCAACTTTTCACAGAGCTTTTTAAGAAATTCAATTCTCTTATTAAGACTGTCAAGGAGAGTAATTTTTATCTCAGGAAGATAAATTTTAAGCGGAACAGAGGGAAATCCGGCACCAGTTCCAACGTCAATAAGAGTTTCATTTCCCGATAAATCGGCATAATTGCACATCAGAATGCTGTCAATAAAATGCTTATAGAGGATATCTACAGGGTCAGTTATTGCAGTCAGATTCACAAGATTATTGTACTCAATGAGAAAATCACAATAAATTCCAAGTTTTTTGTGTGCATCTTCTGTTAATTCAAGACCATATTTAGAGAATTCCTTACTGCAAAAATCAAAATCAGGAAACATTTCGATCCCCCTTTCTATGCTCCAGCCATACTGTAAGCAGCGAAATATCCGCCGGAGATACACCGGAAATTCTCGAAGCCTGACCAATTGAAGACGGCTGAACCTTGTTAAGCTTCTCAACAGCTTCAAGTCTCAGACCGTAAACATCATTGTAATCCGTACCAACAGGTAATTTTTTTGATTCAAGCTTGCGAATTGACTCAATCTGCGCAAGCTGTTTTGAAATATACCCCTCATATTTTATCTGAAGCTCAACCTGTTCACGAACTTCCGCCGAAAGTTCAGGTCTGTTAGTATCAAAAGGCGCAAGCATGTCGTAACCAAGCTGCGGTCTGCGGATGAGATCAGCAAGTTTGAAGCCTGAATTAATCGGAGCAGTATGATTTTCTTCAAGAAATGCATTAAGTTCAGGCGAGGGAGATATATTGAGTGCCGAAACACGCTTGATTTCTTGTTTTGTAAGTTCGATTTTTTCAAGTAATTTCTGATATCTTTTTTCAGAAATCAGACCAATTTTGTACCCGATAGGAGTAAGTCTCTGATCTGCATTGTCCTGACGAAGAATAAGCCTATATTCACTTCGGGAGGTCATCATTCTGTACGGGTCAGAGCACCCCTTCGTAACAAGATCATCAATAAGGGTTCCAGTATAAGAGCTTGCCCTGTCAAGAATCATAGGCTCTTTGCCACGAATTTTCAGAGCGGCATTAATTCCGGCAACAAGACCCTGAGCCGCTGCTTCTTCGTAACCCGAGCTTCCGTTGAACTGTCCGGCACCGTAAAGTCCGCTGATTTTCTTAAACTCCAGTGTCTGAGACAACTGAATCGGATCACAGCAGTCGTATTCTATTGCGTAAGCCGGACGCATGATCTCAACGTCCTCCAGTCCCTCTATTGTTCTGAGAAAAGCAAGCTGTACATCTTCCGGCAGCGACGAGGACATTCCCTGTAAATAGTACTCCTCTGTTGTAAGTCCCATCGGCTCGACGAATAACTGATGTCTTGGTTTGTCAGAGAATCTTACAATTTTGTCCTCGATTGAAGGACAATATCTCGGACCAACTCCCTCTATCCTTCCGGCATATAACGGTGATCTGTCAAGGTTTGAAAGTATGATTTCATGGGTATTACTATTAGTATAAGTCACATAACAGCTTGCTATATTTTCAAGTCCCTCAACTGGTGTTTCAAACGAGAACGGAACTATATTTTCATCGCCATCCTGTCTTTCCATGATATCAAAATTGATGCTTCTCTTGTTTACACGACATGGAGTTCCCGTCTTGAATCGTCTTAGTTCGACTCCATTTTTGATGAGACTTTCTGACAAATAAGTACTGGGAAGTGATGAATCCGGACCACTTTCAATGGAAACTTCACCGATATGTATCTTACCTTTGAGGTAAGTTCCAGTTGCAATTATAACTGCTTTCACACCGTACTCAGCTCCGAGTGAAGTTCTGACGCCGGTAATTTTCCCATCTTCAACAATTATTTCAGCAACTTCAGCCTGTTTAATGAACAGATTTTTCTGTTTTTCACAGACATTTTTCATATGTTCATGATATTTCATTCTGTCAGCCTGAACTCTCAGACTATGAACTGCCGGACCTTTACCACGATTCAGCATACGGCTCTGTATGAAACATTTATCCGCAGCCTTACCCATTTCGCCGCCGAGAGCGTCGATTTCACGAACAAGATGACCTTTTGCAGTACCGCCAATCGACGGATTACAGGGCATATTGGCAATCTGATCGAGTGAGATCGTGAACATAACTGTCTTGCATCCAAGACGTGCTGAAGCGAGTGCGGCCTCAACTCCGGCATGACCGGCACCGACAATTGCAACATCGAAATCTCCCATTTTATAATTCAAAACTATCCCTCATTTCATTGTTTCACGTGAAACATTATTTTCCGACACAGAAGCGTGAGAATACATTATCTACAACAGCATTTGTGATTCTCTCGCCTGTAAGTTCAAGGAGATGCTGTTCTGCTTCATCAATAAGAATATTCACAGCGTCGAGCATTTCTCCGGAAGTTATTGCTTCGATGGAATTATCAACGCACATCAGAGCGGAGTCAATACATCTTTTCTGACGTTCATTTGCAGCACACACTGAATTAATCGTACTTTCATTAATCGAAAATATGTTCTCTATTTCTGAACGAAGCTTTTCAATTCCTGTATTTTCCTTTGCAGACAGATATACTAAATGTATAAATTTATCTTTCAGAACATCGTCTTCTATTACAGATTGTTCATCACTTTTATTGATTACAGCAACGCATTTCATGTCTTTAACTTTATCAATAAGAGCATAATCGTCCTCGTTAAGCGGACAACTTCCATCGAAAACAGTAATTACAAGCTCAGCGGACTGCGCAGTTTTTTCAGCGATTTCAATTCCCATTCCCTCAATAACGTCATCCGTCTGATGAATTCCAGCCGTATCAGAAAGCCTCAGCACGATATCTCCAAGACTTACGGTTTCCTCAATAACGTCACGGGTAGTTCCGGCGATGTTCGTTACAATACTTCTCTCGCAGCCGCTGAGACAATTGAAAAGCGTCGATTTACCGACATTTGGTCTGCCTACGATAGCAGTCGGGATTCCCTCACGAAGAATCCTTCCGCAGTCGTAATTCTCAACGAGAGAATAAAGCTTTTCCCTTACGTCAGTGAGATCTCTCAGCAGATTTTCAGGCTCGACAGCCGGTATATCCTCCTCCGGATAGTCTGCCCATGCAGCAAGGTCGCCGAGGATTCTTACCAGTATATCCGAGCACTCCTTTGCACGTCTGAACGCTGCTCCCTCACGGAGATTTTCTGCCATTTTAAGCTCCCTTTCGCCCTTTGCAGAAATTATTTCCATGACTGCTTCTGCTTGTGTGAGATCGAATTTTCCGTTGAGATAAGCACGTTTCGTGAATTCACCCGGCTGTGCCGGTTCTGCACCGTTTCTGAGAATCGTTCTGAGAATCTTTCTTGTAACGTAAATTCCTCCGTGACATGAAAGTTCAGCCGTATTTTCTCCGGTATAGCTGTGCGGCGCACGGAAAATCGTCAGAATGCAGTCGTCTATTCTCTCGCCGCTGTCGTGGGCGATACCATAAGCACAGGTATATCCCTCCATTTCAGCGACCTTTTTTCCGCCGTAAGGAGTAAAAATCTTCTCCGCAATGCTGACCGCCTCCTCGCCGGAAATACGGATAACAGCGATTCCTCCCGGAGAGTCGGGAGTAGAAATTGCAGCGATGGTTGACAAAATAATCACTTCCTAAAAAGGCAGCAGAGCACAGAATCTGTGCAGTGCTGCCGTATGGTTAATATAGATTAAAACTCAATCTTTCCGTAAAGACCGCCCTCGATGTTGTCCTCAGGCTTCGGTCTCTTGTAGTCCTTTTCGAAGCTTGTAGCCAGATTTACTGACTTGCGCTCCATTGTTACTTCACGATCCTTGTTGTTTCTTCTGTCGTTTCTGCGGTCATTTCTATTGCCGTCACGACGGTTGTCACGTCTTCTGTTGTTTCTGGGATTGTTGGAAGATACAACAATTCTTCTGTAAGGCTCCTCGCCTACAGACTTGGAAGAAACGCCCTCTATCTTAGATATAGCTGAGTGAATTACACGTCTTTCGTAGGGATTCATCGGCTCAAGCGGCTGTGAACGTCCTGTTCTGAGAACTGACTTTGCAACCTTAGCAGCGAGCTGTTCGAGTGTATCCTTTCTCTTGCTGCGGTAGCCGAGACAATCAATTGTAATTCTGTAGTAATCCTTGTCGCCCTTGTTAGCGATAATAGAGCAGAGGTACTGAATAGCGTCGAGAGTTTCGCCTCGTCTGCCGATAACTGTACCATTGTTGCTGCTTTCGATATCAACAACTGCGCCTGTTTCATTCTGATAAACCTTGAAGCTTACTTCGATATCCATTGCGCCGAGTACGCTTGTGATGTAGTCCTTTGCAAGCTTTACCTTTGGATTTACAAGAGCCTCATCCTCGATAAGTGTGAAGCTGTCAAGTGAGAAGAAATCATCTTCCTCAGCGGCGGAAGTCTCCTTCTTTTCAGGAGCGTCTTCAGCCTTTTCCTCTGTAACTGCCGGAGCTTCTGCCTTGATTTCTTCAACGGGAGCAGCCGGAGCTTCTACAACAACAGGAGCTTCCTCTTTAACTTCGGGAACAGGTGCCGGAGCAGCGGGTGCAGCCGGAGCTTCTTTCTTTTCAGCAACCGGTTCAGGCTTCTTTGCCGGAGCTGCAGCAGGCTTGGGAGCAGCCGGAGCAGCTGCGGGAGCTTCATAAGTTGCCTTTACGACAGCGTCCTTTTTGCCAATGCCTAAAAATCCCTTAGAACCTTCTTCTAATATTTCAAATCTGATGCTTTTTATATCTTTACCAAACTTCTTAGCTGCCTTAGCTTTAGCCTCATCGACTGTAGCTGCCTTAAATACTTCAGTCATAATAATTCTCCTTAAAAATTAATCGTTATCGTTGTCGTTTTCATCGTAGATATCGCCGTATTTTTCTGCCATACGCTTTCTTGCTTCATTGATCTTATCTCTGTTGTACTTGTTCATTTCAGAGCGTGATATCTTGTTATCGCCGCCGTTCTTTCTTCCGCCGTTCTGCTGCTGATTCATAAGCTCCTGCTGTTCCATCATTCTCTGCATGAATGTCTTTTTCTCAGGATGCTTTTCTGCGTAGATTCTTGCCTTTTCCTTTTCCTTTTCGTTGATCTTTTCTGTACGTTCAGGAGTAAAGTACTGATTCAGACCGAAGGTGATAATGAATGAGAAAAGTGCAGACCAGATCCAGTAGAAGCCGATACCAGCCGGAACTGAAAATGCAAACCATACTGTAAGAAGCGGGAAGAAATACATCATGAATGTCATGCATCCGCCGCCCTGCATATCAGGATTTGTCTTTTTCTGATGTCTCTGGCTGTAGAATGAAGAAAGAATCTGTGCCACACCGGCAAGAACAGGAATAAGTGCAAGAATTATAGCTTCCTTGTTCCATACGTCGGGGTGGAGGGTAGGCGTCTTACCAAGATTTGCGCCGAAAATATCGTATTTTTCAGTAAATTCTGATACCTTGCTTCCGAAATTTCCAAGACTGATATAATCATCAGGATGCTTCTGGAGATGCGTCATAATGTCAAGCTCACATCTGAGATCCTTTATTTTTGCGCCGGCTATCTTGCAGGCGTCAAGTCTTATATCCTTTGCGTAACCAAGAATATGCGTGATCGGCTTATAGATAACGTCGAGCACACCGAAAAGCAGGAACATCTGGATAAATGCCGGCAGACAGCTTCCCATAGGATTTATGCCTTCCTCGATGTAAAGTTTCTGCTGTTCTTCCTGTAATCGCTGAGGATTGTTTGCAAAACTCTTTCTTAGCTTTTTGAGTTTAGGATTAAGCAGCTGCATTCGTGCTGCATTTTTCTGTGTTTTGTAGTTTACGGGGAACAGAAGTATCTTCGTCACGACCGTAAAGAGAATAATTGCGACGGCATAATTATTGCAAAGCATATAAATAGCCCGCATGAGGTATCCGAAGGGAATACCTATAATGTCATAAAGTGCGTTCAAATCTCATCCCTCTTAATCATTATTGTTGTCGGTTTCCTGTGTTCCGTTGCCGGAATCATTTTCATTCAGCGAATCGAACTGCATTTTCTTCGTCCTGAAAGTAAACTTGTCCGGAACATGATCTATTCCGCCGAGCGACCACGGATTGCACCTTAATATCCTCCAGCCTGAGAGAAGAAATCCCCTGAAAAAGCCGAATTTCTTAAAAGCTGTGAGAGCATAGCTGCTGCACGTCGGATAATATTTGCATTTAGCTGGAAAAAGGGGTGAAATACATTTTCTGTAGAACTTTATCAGTGCAAGAGCGATGTATTTCATACTCAGCCTTTTCCGGCGGTAAGCCTGCGGAAAATGTTATTGATTTCAGAAACTCCGGTTTTTTGCATATAATCGCAGAATTCCTGAGATTTTACGGTGCAGATAAGGCTTCGTGCAACAATAACGATATCAATTCCCACGGGAAGATTTACCTCCGACTCTCTGTAGGCAAGGCGGATAATTCTTTTCGCCCTGTTTCTGTGAACGGCATTTCCGACCTTTTTTCCGGCTGTTATACCGAGTCTGTTGTAAGGTCTGCCGTTAGTTCTCACATAGATAACGGAATATTTTGAAGCGAAGTATCTTCCTTTTTTGTAGAGAGCGAGAAAATCCCTGTTGTTATTCAAAATTTCAGTATAAAGCATATACTCCCCCATAAAGAGCGTTCATACCTGCAACGTAAGGCTATTCCGGAGACAATTCTGCGGAATACCTAATAAAAAAGACCACAAAATAAAGATTTTGTGGTCAGCGTCGTCAGTGAGTTAATCTTGCTCTGCCCTTAGATCTTCTACGAGCTAAAACCTTTCTGCCGTTCTTAGTAGCCATTCTCTTCATGAAGCCGTGCTCCTTCTTTCTGTGGAGCTTCTTAGGCTGATATGTTCTTTTCATATTCAGGTCCTCCTCTCTGCGCATTGTATATTAAGAATACGTTCCGCAAGGGATCGCATTCAATTTATTGAAGCTATGCGGCACTTGTCCGCATTACACTAAAACATTATATATTAAAAAAACCGATATGTCAAGCAGTTTTTTAAAATTTTCAGAAAAAAAATATTTTTTCAGATTAATAACCAATAGAACCGATAAATATAAGATGACTTTTTGTATCTATTAGCCTTTTCAATGTTAAATGCGTAAATATGATGTCTGCATTCGCCGCCGGATCGAAAAAATTTTCGGCAGAATAATCCTGTAGGGGAAGGCGTCTCGACGTCCCACATAATGTCCGATGAATCATCACGGGCGAACACAGTTCGCCACTACATATTGTGCGCAGAAATATTTTATCCTTCGGATAATTCCGACACCATAATTACGCATTGATTGAGATATATTCAACATACCGTTGAAAGCAGTATGTGAATTATACGGGAGCGTGGAACGTGTGCGTCTCATTACCTGTTGAAAGTTTTGAAAACTATGTTAAAATATAACGCCGGAGATAATTTTCAACATAGAAAATACTGTTTTACAGAGCCATAAAGCCAGTTTTTTAACGTTTGAAGTGTTGATTCCACAAAGTTTTCAACAATATGTCAATTCAGGTGTGGAATTGAGCCTGATTTTCTAAACCTTTTACATATAAATTTGCTTGCATTTTCAACAGTGATATGTTATAATATTAGTATATTTATTATAGGAGAGTATCATCTTCTGAGGTTTAAAACATTATATTTACATAAAAATTGGAGGTCAAATATGAATTCATTTGAGGAAGTTTTTGAAAATGTGAAAAAATACTGCCTTGATACCGGAAAAATACCAGAAATCGGAATTTCAACATGGATAGATCAGATGAAGCCCGAAAGCTTCAACGGAACAGACGCTGTTTTCAGAATCCAGACTTCATTTCAGAAAAACATCATCATGACAAAGTACGGCGAAACCCTTAAAGAAGCCTTTTACAACGTTCTCGGATTCAATACAAACATCGTTATAAACGTAGATTCTGACGACCAGAAAAAAATAAAAGTTCCCACTGACGCTGAACTCGACCAGAAACACGCTGAGCTTGAAAAATCCTATAAATTTGCGAATTATGACTACACTTTCGATACATTCATCGAGGGAAGATCAAACGAATTTGCTCTTGCGTGCAGTAAGTCAGTTGCAAAAAACTGCGGAGAAAAGGCAATTCCCGACTATAATCCGCTTTTCATATACGGTCCTTCCGGAATGGGAAAAACTCACCTTATCACAGCTATCGCCAATGAAGTGAGAAAAAATCATCCCACATTCAATATCGTTTACGTTACAAGCGAAACTTTCGGCGGCGACCTCATCGACGCTATCAATCAGAGCAAGATGTCAGATTTCCACGATAAGTACAGAAATGCCGATATACTGCTGATCGACGACGTTCAGTTCTTCGCTGAAAAGGAGCGTATGCAGGAAGAATTCTTCCACACATTCTACAAGCTTCATCAGGAAGGAAAGCAGATTGTAATCACATCTGATAAGCCTCCGAAGGAGCTCATCACGCTTGAAGAACGTCTCAGAACAAGATTTGAGGGCGGACTTATCGCTGATATTTCAGCTCCTGACTACGAGACAAGACTTGCTATCATCAACAGAAAATCCGAGCTTTTAGAGCTTAAAATGCCCTCTGAGGTTGCTGAATTCATGGCAAACCGCCTTAAATCCAACATCCGTCAGCTTGAAGGCGCAGTTATACGTCTCAAGGCTCTCAACCACTTCGCCGGAAGTCCCATTACAATTTCAATGGCACAGAGCGTTATCCGTGATGTCCTCACAGACGAACAGCCGCTTCCTATCACTGTTGAGAAGATTATTTCAGAAGTATCGACTGTTTACGGCGTTTCTCCGGAGGATATCCGTTCAAACAAGCGCTCTGCACAGATATCAATTGCACGAAAAGTAGCCATTTATGTGGTAAGAGAAGTAACTCAGATGCCGCTTGCTTCAATAGGAACAGAATTCGGCGGCAGAGATCACTCAACTATCGTTTATTCCGTTACAAGTGTGAACGACGCTATGGGTAAGGATTCTACACTGCGTACACTTGTTGAGGATATCATCAAAAACATCAGAGACAGAAGCAAGATATGATTTTACCGGCGTTGAATATGTTTGATTTGTTAGGTGGAAAAGTGGAAAACGTGTTAGTTTCCACCGACTTTTCAACACAATGTTGAAAAACTGGTGGAATACTTTCCGGACAACTTTTCCCGAATTTACTGCATAATGCTCCGGACAAACCGTTGCGGGATTTTCTGCAATTCAACAGTTTCCGACATTCAACAATCCACACGTTTTTGAAAGTTGAAAGTAAAAAAATACCAATTCCACAGATTTGTAAACAATTCATCAACTTCAACTCCACAAACTTCAACTTATTCCACACAAAAATCAGAGAAAATAAAATCTTCCACATTTATCCAAAATTTAACAACAGCCCTTTGTGGACGTTTTTTCGGCTATATACAGAGTAAAACAGCCTATTCAAACATTTCCACAGCCCCAACAACAACAACAAATATATTATTCTTATCTTTATATATCTTTGATTTTTTTTATATCATATCTTATTTTATCATAAATAATACAGACAGGATAATTTCCTTCATGACGTGTCCTCCATCCAGAGACACATCCTGACATATTATATATACCGGAGGTTTCAAATGAAATTTACCTGCAATAAATCAGAACTGAGCGAAGCTATCGGAAACGTTTCCAGAGCAGTTTCTCAGAAATCAACAATTCCCGCACTTGAAGGAATCAAAGTAAGAATTGAATCAGGAAAGGTTATTCTTACTGCCTATAATCTCGAAATGGGAATCCGTACATTTATTAACGCACAGACAGAGGGCGAAGGTGACTTCGTTGTTGGAACAAGACTTTTCAGCGAATTCACAAGACGTATGTCAGGCGATGTTATCAGCTTTGATATCGACGAAAATCTTATCATCAACATCTCTTGCGGTTCGACAGAATGCAGTATTTCAGCTATGTCTGCCGATGATTTTCCGGAGCTTCCCGTTGTTGATTCAAACAGAAGCTTCTCTATAAAGCAGTCAGTACTGCGCTCCATGATAAATCAGACAAGCTACGCTACTTCCACAAACGAAAGCAAGCCCGTTATGACAGGCGAGCTTTTCGATATCGAGGAAGGAAATTTCAACATGGTCGCAATTGACGGTTTCCGTCTTGCTATCCGCTGCGAAAAATCAGGCTGTGATGAAAAATATAACTTCGTTGTTCCGAAAAAGGCTCTCACCGAAGTTTCTACTCTTATAAAGGATGACAGCGAAAATGACTGCGTTATCTGCATCAATGACCGCCACATCATCTTTGAAATTGACAACGTTATCGTAATTTCACGTCTGCTTGAGGGTGCTTTCCATAATTATAAGCTCAGCATTCCCACAGGCTACAAGACAGAAGTTATCATCAGCAAGAGAGAATTCTCAACATGTCTCGAAAGATGCTCGCTTCTTCTTGACGAAAAGAATAAATCCCCTATCCGCTGCGAGGTAGGGAACGGCGCTGTAAAAATCAGCTGCCGCACAGGAATCGGAAAAATCAACGACTCAATTCCGGCTGATATTTCCGGGGAAACAGTGACAATAGGCTTCAATAACAAGCTTATCCTCGAGGCTCTCAGAGCAGCAGAGGGCGATAAGCTGAGAATCCGCTTCAACGGCGCTATGAAGGTAATCGAAATTCTTCCTTTTGAAGGAGAAAGCTACATCTACCTTGTAATGCCCATTCAGCTCAAAAACTGATATGCTCCGAATTTTCTGAGGTAAAAATATGGAAACAATCAAGATAAATACAGAATTCATAAAGCTTGACGCTCTGCTTAAATTTGCGTCCCTTGTCGGCTCCGGCGGAGAAGCAAAGGCTCTTATTCAGGACGGCTGCGTTCTTGTGAACGGAGAAGTCTGCACTATGAGAGGTAAAAAGATACGTCCCGGCGATACCGTCTCTCTTGACGGTCAGGAGGTAACCGTAGAGTGATTATCACCTATGCGGAAATCGACGGATTCAAAAATCTTTCCGGAATCTCTTTTGCTCCCCATTATAAATACAATATAATCACAGGACGAAACGCTCAGGGGAAAACAAATCTCCTTGAAGCTATGTGGATACTTTCCGGCTGCCGGAGCTTCAGAGGCTCTAAAGAAAAAGACTACATTACTATCGGCGGCAGCAGAATGTCCTCTGAAATTAAAATTCATGACGGCGCAAGAGAACAGAAAATCAGCATCAGAATGGCGAGAAATGCTTCTGTCCCGAAGCAGATAACCCTCAACGGCGTGAAGCAGAAGGGTACACGCTCGCTTTTCGATGTTTTCAAGTGTATCGCTTTTATTCCGGATGATGTCGAGATAATCAAGGGTTCTCCCGAAAAACGCAGAAATTTCATAGATATGGCAGCTTCACAGCTCAATCCCGTTTTTGTGGTGCATATAAACAAGCACAACGCCGTTATGAATCAGCGCAATGCTCTGCTGAAAGAAATAATGCAGGGAAATTCCGGCGCAGATGTCCTTGAAATATGGGACAGACAGGCAGCTCATGAGGGAACGCTCATTTCCTACATGAGAAACGAGTATATCTCGAAAATCAACGAAATATGCGGCAGATTATACAGGACTATCTCCGGCGGAAGCGAGGAAATGGAGCTTGAATATAAATCGGCGGTGTTCCGTCCTGAGGATTTTGAAAAGCCTTGCGACAAGGACGCCTATGAACAGTATTACAGAAAACTGCGTGAATCCGCTGAATACGACATCCGCACAGGAACAACTCATACCGGCGTGAACCGTGATGAGATAATAGTGAAAATAAACGGTCTGAGCGCAAGGGAATACGGCTCACAGGGACAGATAAAGAGCGCCGCCCTTGTAATGAAGCTCGCTCAGGCGGAAATATACAAGAAAAAATCGAAGGATTCTCCGGTCGTGTTTCTTGACGACGTTATGGGAGAGCTTGACGAAAGCCGTCAGCGCTTCGTTTTCGATATAATAAAGGATATGCAGATATTTCTGACAACACCTAATGAAAGTGCGATTCTTCCCGAAATAAAGGGAAAACTCCTGAGAATAGACGGAGGAAAGATTACAGATGTATCTTCACATTGGGAATAATTATTCTGTAGATATGCGTGATGTGGTGGGGATTTTCGACATTGAGAACACGACTGTTGAAAAGTGCACCAAGCTTCTCCTTGACCGTGCGGTAAAGGAAAAAAAATGCGTGTATACAAGCTATGAAATGCCGAAAAGCTTCATAATAACTATGGGAAAAGGCATTGAAAAGGTCTATATATCGCCTCTTTCGGCGGCAACTCTGAGAAAGAGGATGGAAATTGGCGGCGGATTGTTATAATTCGGAAATAATTATGAAAAAAGAATATTCAATAAGAAAAGAAATACGCCTGAAAAATTACGATTATTCACGGAATGGGTTGTATTTTATAACAATATGCACCAAGGATAAAATACCGTATTTAAGCGAAATAAATGGTGTAGGGGACGGCGTCCTCGACGTCCCGCAACATAAATTGACGGAATACGGAACATTTGTAAATGACCAGATAAAAGAAATAAACAGTATATATGAAAAAATAAAAATTATAAAATATGTGATAATGCCCGATCATGTCCATATGATAATTTACATTTTCGATGAATATAAAATCATCAATGGGACGTCGGGTGACTCCCTACAGTGTAGGGAGATGTCCGAAGGACATAGGGTATGG